>CAXGRO010000269.1:0-7627 GCA_964012055.1 uncultured bacterium | reverse complement strand
CTGGGCTATCTCAGCCCGGAAGAGTTTATACAAACCAAAATACTCACACCCTAGCGAGACCTAAGACTCGGATAGGCGGAATGCGACTTGAGGAGGAAAAGTGGAAAAGCCCAATATAATATATTTGCACTCGCACGATACGGGGCGATATATACAGCCTTATGGCCATGCTGTGCCCACGCCCAATATGCAGCGATTGGCTGATGAGGGCGTGCTTTTTCGCCAGGCGTTTTGCGCCGCGCCCACCTGTTCGCCCAGCCGTGCGGCGCTGTTGACGGGGCAGAGCCCGCACAGCTGCGGCATGCTGGGGTTGGCGCACCGCGGCTTTGCTTTGAACGACTACGGCCAGCATCTGGTCACGGCGCTCAAGGGTGCCGGGTACCACACGGTGCTGGCCGGCATACAGCACGTGGCGCGCGAGGTGGAGTGCATCGGTTACGACCGGGACCTCGAGGCCGAGAGCAAGGGCGTAGCCGACATAGCGCCCAAAGCCGTGGAGTTTCTCGATGGCGCGCCCGCCCAGCCTTTCTTTCTGGACATCGGTTTTCAAGAGACCCACTTGCCTTTTCCCGAACCCGGGCTGGACGAAGACCCGCGCTATTGTTTGCCGCCGGCGCCGCTGCCCGACACGCCGAGGACGCGCCGTGATATGGCCGCCTATAAAGCCTGTGCGCGTCTTTTGGACGAGGGCATAGGCAAGGTGTTGGACGCGCTGGACGCCACCGGTTTGGCGCGCAATACGCTGGTCATAAATACCACTGACCACGGACTTGCCTTGCCGGGTATGAAGTGCAATCTCACCGACCACGGCATGGGGGTGTTGTTGATTGTGCGTGGCCCGGGCGGCTTTGATGGGGGCAAAGTGTGCGACGCCATGGTGTCGCACGTCGACCTCTTTCCAACCATTTGTGAATTAATTGGCCTGGATTGTCCCCCCTGGTTGCAGGGCAGGTCGGTGCTGCCGCTGGTGTGCGGCGAGGTGGAAGAGATCAACGAGGAGGTGTTTGCCGAGGTAACTTTCCACGCCGCCTACGAGCCCCAGCGCGCCGTGCGCACCAAGCGCTGGAAGTACATAAGGCGCTTTGCCGATTTCCCAACGCCGGTGCTGCCCAATTGCGACGACAGCCCCAGTAAAGACGAATGGCTCGACTGCGGTTGGCGTCAGCGGCAGGTGGCTGGCGAACAACTCTACGACCTGGTTTTTGACCCCAACGAGACCAATAATTTGGCAGGAAATGCAGGGGAGAAGAGCGTGCTGGAAGACATGCGCGGGCGTTTGCAGCGCTGGATGCAGCGCACCGACGATTCGCTGCTCAACGGGTCAGTGGCGCCGCCCAGCGGGGCCAAAATTAATGCCTTTGACCGGTTGTCCCCCCGAGAGATACCGCAGGAGATACCCTGACAAAGGGAGACACATGGACGTTCCATTTGCAAAATTCCGCCGCGAAGTGATCGATGCGGAGCCGCCGGGCAGCCACCTGGACATCACCTTGATCGCCGACGTGGACGGCGACGGCCGCGACGACATCATCATTGGTGGCAAGCAGGGCGAAGCCAATCTGTTCTGGTATAAAAATCCTACCTGGGAGCGCCACGTCATGGCCGTGTCTCCCGACCTCGAAGCCGGGGGCGTTTGCCTCGACATCAGCGGCAACGGGCGGCCCGACGTGGTGGCCGGCATGCAATACGGCGGCAACGAACTCTACTGGTTTGAAAACCCGCAAGACCCCACGCAGTTGTGGACTCGCCACGTCATCGAAGACCGCTTCCTCAAGTATCACGATCAGGCCGTTGGCGATGTGGACGGCGACGGCGAACTGGAACTGCTTTTTGCCTCGCAGCAAAGCGGGGTGGTGGCCTACTACGATATTCCGGCGGACCCGCGTCAGGCGCCGTGGCCGCGGGCGTGTTGCCACATTGTCGCCGAAGACATGGGCAATGTGGAGGGGTTGGTCGTCGCCGACGTGGACGGCGATGGGCGGGCGGAAATTGTCGCCGGTCCCAATATCTTTAAACGCCACAACGACGGCTGGCAGCGCCAGCGTTTTGCGGAGGATTTTTCCATGACGCGGGTGGCGGTGGCCGATGTGGACGGCGACGGCAAAGTGGAAATAGTCTTGAGTGAAGGGGAGAGCGACCCCGGTCGTTTGGCGATTTGTCGGCCACCCGAATGGCAAGCGGAGATTTTATTGGACGATCTCTTCCACCCCCACAGTTTGGACATCGCCGATTTAAATTACGATCGCCGGCCCGATATTTTTGTGGCGGAGATGGGCTTGGGAAAAAACGACGACCCGCGCATGATGGTGTTACTGAACCAGGGAGATGGTTCATTTGAGCTGCAGGTCTTTCAACGCGGTGTGCCGGTGCACGAGGCTAAGGTGGCCGATTTGATGGGCTACGGCCGGCAAGACATCGTCGGCAAACCCTACCACCCCGAGTGCCACGTAGACGTGTGGTACTGCGAATGAATTATCCTCTCACTCCCCCGAATTTTACACTTATTGAAATAGCGTAGCTAATGAGCCACATGTCCTCTGACTTTAGCGGGTGGCGGTTTTGCCGGCGGTGCTTTGTGGGGGAGCGGTGGCGGGGTAAAGGGCGGCCGGGACTCACAGCCCACCAGGGCTGTGGGGAGCGGTAGTCGGGCAGGCCGCCCTTGGGACTCACAAAGTACCAGAGGCAAGGCCGCCACTCGCTAAAGTCACCAAGTCTCATGTTAATTCCCCACTAGATACAATAAAAAAACGCTCTGGACTCTGAGTGGGGGATCCCAGGGCGTTCCGCAGGGCAAGGCCAGTGGACAGGGATTAGTCCGCTCGTGTAGTAATATTGGCCTTGATATCTCCCCACGAGAGGTCGGGCTTGACCAAAGTGGGTTCATCCTGAACAGTGATAGCCAAACCCTTGACGGTGGTGAAGCGCTGTTCGGTCCACCCGTCCGCCAAGACTAAACGCGTTTCTAAAATGGGATCGGAAGTAATGCTCACTTGCGACGTGTCGGCGGCTTTGACGCAGAGCAGTTTAAAGTGGGCGACGATCCCCTGGCCGCTGCGGGCGCGGGTCTTCCGCCGGGCCCTACCACCAGCGAATAGGAGAGCATTTGCGCCTTGTTCTGCATGCCCTGCATCTGTTCATCCGAGAGCAGGGCATTGCCGGCTTCGGTCGCTCCGGCAAAGAGGGAGCCCAATTGAAAGGGGCGCACCTCCGTCCCGTTTTCGGGGTTGGTGTCGACCACTTCAAAGCAGTAGGAAATGCTGACGTATAAGGCGAGGCCCGATGCGACAAAACGGCCTAAGTTGGCTCGCACTTCTACTTCTACCACTTCGCCGATTTGAGCTTCGACCTGCGTCGCTCCCGTGGCTCTTTCGAGCAATTGCAGGGTTTGGGCCCCAGCTGCAATGCTGCTTAGCAGTATCCAGACTAGAGCGGCAAACAGGGGATAGGTTGCTATGAGTGTATTCCTCCCGTTCGTAGATATCGGCGATTTTCTCCCCTACTTTAATTTTTCTCAAAATAAAATTTGAATAAATTTCATAAGTTTTTTAAAAATAGATATATAGAGAAGTAAAAAATATAGATAAATACTGCGTAAATTCGTTATTTTGGATGTTTAGAGAGAATTTTCGAGGAAATTATAGAAGCAATTGCACCGCTCCGTTGGGCCCAAGCGACCTGTTCTGAGGTTGCGAAGAAGGGGGTAAATTGCATGAGGCTATCTCAAAAATGCCGGCGAGCCCATTGCAGCAGCGCGAAGACCGGTGGCATTTTTGAGATAGCCTCATGTAGGCGCTTGCAGAGCAGTTGAGATCAGCCCGGCACCGATTCCAACTCTTCCCAGCGCTGGTAGGCCGCTGTTAATTCTTTCTCTAGTGTTGCGAGGCGATCTCGTGCAGCGGCGACTTGGGGACTGTCGCCTTGGTAGAAGGTGGGATCGGCCATGCGGTCGTAAAGCGATTGGCGTTCCTCTTCCAGCGTTTCGATGTGGGTGGGCAATGTTTCGAGTTCGCGACGCTCTTTGAAAGTCAATTTGCGCGGGCGCAGACTGGCCCCCTTTTCTTTTTTGACATTTTCCCGTTTGGCCACGGGTTGGGGGCGTTGGCGCAAATAGTCGTCGTAACCTCCCACGTATTCTTTAATGTCGCCGTTGCCGGCAAAGGTCAAGGTAGAGGTGACCACATTGTTGAGAAAAGTGCGGTCGTGACTGACTAGTAGTAGAGTACCCGAGTACTGCACCAATAACTCCTCCAGCAGTTCTAGGGTTTCCACGTCGAGGTCGTTGGTGGGTTCGTCCATGATCAACAGATTGGCGGGGCGGGCGAAAAGGCGGGCGAGTAAAAGGCGGTTGCGCTCACCGCCCGAGAGCATGTGCACCGGACTGTGGATCTGGGCGGGCGCGAAGAGGAAGTCGCCCAGATAACCGATGGCGTGGCGGCGCTTGCCGTCAATAGTTATGTGGTCGCTGTCGCTGACGTTTTCCAGCACGGAGCGGTTTTCGTCCAATTGACTGCGCATTTGGTCAAAATGAGCCCATTGCAATTGGGTGCCGTGGCGCACACTGCCTTGCTGGGGTGCCAGATCGCCAGTGAGCAGACGCAGTAAGGTGGTTTTGCCGGCGCCGTTGGGGCCGATAAAACCTATTTTGTCGCCGCGCGCAATGAGGGTAGAAAAGTTGCGCACGACAGGGCGATCGCCGTAGGAAAAATGCAGCCCTTTGGCTTCGACCACCAATTTGCCAGAGCGTTCGGCCTCTTGCAAGCGCATGTGTGCCGAGCCCGTCTGGGCGCGGCGTTGTTGGCGCTCCTGGCGCATTTGCACCAGGGCGCGCATCCGTCCTTCGTTGCGGGTGCGGCGGGCGCGCACGCTCTGGCGGATCCATATTTCCTCCTGCGCCATTTTGCGCTCCAGTAGTGCTTGCTGGGTTTCTTCCTGGCGCCGGCGTTCTTCGCGACGCTGCAGGAAGGCATCGTAAGTACAGCGGTAATTGGCGAGCCGGCCGCGGTCGAGTTCCACCAAGCGCGTCGCCAACTGGCGCACCAGTGTGCGGTCGTGGCTGACAAAGAGCAGAGCGCCGCTAAAGCGCAAGAGGAAGTCTTCGAGCCAGGCGATGGCATCCAGGTCGAGGTGGTTGGTGGGTTCGTCGAGCAATAATAAAATCGGTTGGCGTACCAGAGCGCGGGCCAAGAGGACGCGGCGCTGGAGGCCGCCGGAGAGCGTCGAAAACTCGGCCTGCGGGTCCAACTCCAGGCGCGAGACGACCGTGTTTACCAAGCGATCTGCGTGGTTGTTATTTTCGGCGTCGCCCGGGCGCAGGCCGGTGGCGACTACAGCGGTGGTAGGGCCGGAGGTTGCAGGCGGTGTGTCCTGGTCGAGGCGGGCGCAGCGCGCGTCTCGTTTTAAAATGATGGAACCTGTGTCGGGGGCCAGATCGCCGGCAACCAGTTTCATTAGAGTCGATTTGCCGGCGCCGTTGCGCCCCACTAGGCAGATGCGTTCGCCGGCTTCTATCTGCAGATCGACACCGTCGAGGACGGGGGCGCCGCCAAAGGCGATGTGCAGGTCGCGAATGTTCAGTAGGACCATGAATATGAGAGGGGTAAGTGCCGGCTGGGAGTCAGGGAATGGTCGACTTATTTACAGGAGGTGTAGTGCACCACAGGTGAGGGGGGACCGATCCATACCTTTAGTTGCGGCTGTACGTATTTTACCACTTAGCAGCGGCGCAATATGGGTCCACTGCAGCGAGGAATTCGTCGGTATTCACCTGGCGATAAGATTCTATATAGGGCAGATCGTAATCGTCTTGGAGACGAGCATATTTTGTCGGCGTGTTGGTATGTGCGAGGACGTTGTTGGCGCTCGTCTGCACGATATCCTCGACTTTGCGACTAGCGCGAATTTCGATTGTGGGGTTTGAAGTATTGTAATAGAATACACTTTTGAGTCGAGCGGGCAGCAAACGACGTACATAAGTGGGTAGAGGTTCTTCGCACTCTTTGGGAAAATAGTCTTCGGGCCAAAAAAGCCGATTGATGTGAGAAGCAAAGACGCGCTCCAGCATGCCGGTGGCGGTGGTCGATGTCATGATCCATTGCGAGTCGGGCCATACGTCGAGATTTCCCCAGATAGCACCAATGGCTTTGTGTTCTAGTGGAAGGTGGCCGCCGCGCGTAGAGATGCCTGTGTCGTTGGTGGCGATGAGCGCAAAATGCTGGGGATAGTTATAAAATTCCCCTCCCCGCGTCCGATGGATATCAAAGAAGGCGGTGGTAATGCCCAGCAGGGCGTAGGCGGTGTGGAATACGCCGTCTTCCAGGTGAGGGCAGACGACGCCGATGCGGTCGAGTTCGCTGTAATCAGGACAGAAGGTGTCAAAATCGATTTGTGCACCGCCAGCAGAGGTGGGACGGCGGTACTGGAAATCAGCGGATGTAAAGATTGTACTGGTATGCATATTAGTCCTGGCGCACGAATTTTTGGATGCGGTTGTCTGTCTGCACCTCGCCAACGTAAAGGTCGCCACGCGAATCGGCCCAGATGCCGTGGGGGCAGCCGAGGAATTCGCCGGGGGCGTCTAGGCGCTTGCCGCTGCCCCATTGCGCCAGGCGCTCGCCGTCAAAGTTGAGGATGGTGACGCGCTGGTCGAGTTCGGCTACATAGACGATGTCGTCGTCGTCAATGAAAATGGTGTCGGGGTGGTTAAAACCGCCCCACTCCGTCTGGTAATTGCCGTCGGTGTCAAAGAACTGAATGCGGTTGTTGGAGCGGTCGGCCACCCAAACGCGGTCGTGGCGGTCAACGCGCACGCAGTGGGGCAGGTCGAATTCCCCCGGCCCACTGCCCGGGCTGCCCCACGATTTAATCCACTCGCCGGCGGCGCTGTATTTGTGGAGGCGCGCGTTGCCGTAACCGTCCGAAATGTACATATCTCCCTTGGAGTCGAAGGCGATGTCGGTGGGTAGGCGAAAAGGCTGACCGTCTTCGCCTTCCTGGTCGGGCGTGCCGACCGTCAAAAGCAATTGGCCGTCGGCGGTAAATTTGCGCATACAGTGAGTTTCGCGCTCGACGCAGTAGACGTGGTCTTGCGCGTCGATGAAGATGCCGTGGGCATCTTTGAGCACGTCGTCACCCCAGGCGGAGAGAAAATTGCCTTCGCGGTCGAAAATGACCATGGGGTGTTCGCTGCGGCTGTAGATGTAAACACGGTCCTGCGAATCAACGGCTATGGCCGGTATCCAACCAAAATTCCAGCCGTCGGGCAGGTGGAACCAGTGCTGTTGGACTTCGTACTTAAAATCGCCGGTGCCTACTTGCATGATTGCTCCTGTTTTACGGTGGCGAATTGGAACAAGCACAAGATAAATAAGAACTGGTTTGTCGCCAAATGAGATTATTAGTGGGTTGGCTATAGGCTAGGGACGTCTAATTCTTTAGCCGCTTAGCCGCGGCGGTTTTAACCATAAACTTGGTGCAGGAATTGACCTTTATTGGAAATCTGGTAAAAAACGATCCATTGATCAAAATCGAATCGAAGAAGTTGAAATTATATAAATAAATATTTTTCATATATTTATATTCAATACTGTGGACACTTTTTCGATTTTGAGCGGATTTTTGTAAGGTTGAA
>CAXGRO010000268.1:0-7636 GCA_964012055.1 uncultured bacterium | reverse complement strand
TCCTCGGCCGCCTGCCGCTCCACGCCCTTCTCCTCCAGCAAATCCAGCGCCGCCCGCTTCGAGCAAATTGAACACGCCGCTGACGTTGACCGTGAACCCCGGGCCGTTGCTCCCGTAAGTGGGGTTGGGCGCCATGATGGTATTGACCACCGCGTCGTGCCCCTCCACCGCCGCGGCGACAGCAGCGTAGTCGAGCACGTCGCCTTCTACAACGTTGGTATATCCCTCCACGGCGCGAATATCAAAAGCCGTCACCTCGTGCCGCTCGCCGAGCAGGTCCAATGCTATGCGGCCTACGAACCCGGCGGCGCCGGCCAATAAGACGCGCATTACCTATACTCCATTTTCTATATCTGTTGTCATCTGATAGTAGATTTTCTCCGCCCCCCAAGAATCAGCTGATATATCCACCGACGAGCGGCCTACTTTAATTCCTTCATCTTCCAACCGAACCTGCTGGGCTTCAATATATTGAACGAGATTTCCTCTGGAATCAACTACCCTGTGGACGGGATGTGCCGACGATTCAGGGCGCCTGATATAGGAAGGCAAAACCCGGTAATAGGCGGGCGAAACACCCAGCACTTCTATAAGCTTAGTGTAGGTAATAACCTTCCCTTTGGGAATCTGTTTCACGACCCACAGGAATCTGTCAAAACCCGGTCCGGCATTTCCGAACACCTCTCGGCCAGCACCCCGACTGGGTCGCCCATTTCGATCGCTCCTCCTTGCAAAACGACGCCCAAAAAACCGCGACGCCCCTCCAGAGATTTGATCGGCTTGATGGACAGAGTCGAGACGTATTTACACACCTCGCAGTGAAAGGTCAATCTGACAGTCGCTGATGAACCAATGCGCAGGACGGATCCCGACGGGACTTGGTCAATGTCGCCCCCCTATGACAATATTTTCTCGCAAATCGCCCAGATTTAAATCAAAACACCGGAGGGTATCAAGCGCCATCAACAGCACTTGACGAGGAGCGAGAGGATTCGCATTCGCGTCGCCTTCGATGCCCAGTCTAGAATGTAGATAGAGCTTGCCAGCGGGCGGTTTAGACAGCGGTCCCCCTTTCGCTCTTTTGAAAAACAGTGAATCAACGTAGCTGGTTAATTTGTGCCGGAGCACAATAGATCGGGCTGAGCGGGGCCAATTCTTTAACGACCTCAATGCGTTCGCCCAATTGGGGCTCCAACAGCGTCAGAGCGCTCTCCAACCCCTCCCTAATGTCCACCACCTGATATTCGGCCTCGTCCCAGGCGGGCGAAATTCTTCAAACTCTGGACCAGGTGGGAAATGCGCTGGCTGGCGGCGGCGGTATTCTGGGTCGTGTCGCGCAGCAGGTCGCGGGCCGTTTGCAACGGGCGCTCGGCGCGCAAAGCATCCAGCGACGCGGCGCTTTCCAAGCTAGCCTCAATGCGCTCGGCGCAGCGACCAATTACGTCGATGGCGCTGTTGAGCACGCCGCTGGGGTTGTTGATCTCGTAGGCCACGCCGGCGACCAATTTGCCCAGGGAAGCCATTTGCTCCTGGGTTATGAACTGCTGCTGGACTTTTCGCAATTGCTCAGCCGTCTGTAATTTTTCCTCCAATTATTCGATCAATTGACTCTGGGCCCGCTGCGTCGCCTCTTCGGCCCGCTTGCGCTCGGTGATGTCGTGGGCGTAGACGCGCACCAGGCGACTGCCGGGCACCCAGGTCAGCTTCTGGTCGTAGATAAAATCGCCGGCCTGATGCTCGCGCGCGTACGTTTGTTCCCCGCCGTGGCGCAGCTTTTCCAACTCCGCCTCCAGCCCGGCAAAAAAAACATGCCTCAAACCCACCTGGGGCAAATCGGGGAAGCGTTTGAGAGCGGCCGGGTTTATGTAGGTGATGCGACCGGCTTCATCAATCTCCAGAGTCGGGTCGGGATTCTGCTCGGGAAAAGAGGCCAGTCGCCGGATATCGTCAGGATTCATAGCTTAACTCACCCGGGCGTCAATTTCTGTACCGTTTCTGCCGCATCGTCAATCTCGTCCCATTCCCACAATTGCGGGACAAACTCCACGTCGGCCCACAACTGCGCCTGGTCGGCGTAGTGCGGGCTGGCCGGGTGGCCCGAGGCGCCCAGCGGCACGATCCAGCGCGATTTGCGCCAGTTGGACGGGTCGTGGATGTAGCGGTTGACCGATAGGCCAGTGACCACAAACGAGTTGCCGTATTCGTAGCTGCCCGCCAGCGGCGTGTCGCCGTCGCCGTGCACCGGCAGCGCCGGCGGATCGAGCACCTCGCCCAGGTGCGGCCACAGCGCGCTCAATGGGTGGCGCGGCCGGGTGTGGTGCAAACGCCCCCACTGCCACTGCGCCATGTCACCGCCCAATTGTTCCTTGAGGTCGGCCACGGCTTCTTGCAAGGCGGCCGTCAGCGCCGCCTCCCAGTCCACCCCGGGCGGCAATAACTCGGCCGAACCGCGCTTCAAATCTCGCGTCAACTCCAAACTGACGAGGCGCAAGTGCGCGTCGCCGCCCGCCGCCCCGGCCCACAATTGGGCGGCGCGCTCGCCCAGCAAGTGTTCGCTCACCCGGCGCACCAGGGCCGCGCGCACCTTGGCGTAAATCGTCGGCTGCACTTGGTCGCGGTCCACGCGGCCGTCCCACTGGCGCAGTAACTCCAACGCCCGGGCGCAGTTCTCGTCAGACGGCGTCAACTTGCCCAGCGCCTCGGCGTACACGCGCCCCGGCAGCGACAGGCACTCGGCGTGGATGGCGCCCATATCCTCCACCGTCGCCGCCCCCTTTTTTAATGAGAGAATGCCGCTCTGCACGCGCCGGGCGCGAAAGTCGGGACTGGCGTACAAATTCACATAGTAGGGATAGTCGTGCGCCGCTACCTTCTGATTGCAGGTGACGGCGTACCCCACGTCCGGGTTGATTGCCTGCGGCAAATCTTTCTGCGGGATGTACCCCTGCCACTCGTACTCGCCGCTCCACCCCGGCACCGCGCGCCAGCCGTTGGCGGCGCCGCGCACGGGAATCTTGCCCTCGTGCAAATAACCAAAATTGCCGTGCACGTCGGCCACGGCGTAATTGTTGACCCGGTCGTTCCACTTGCCAAAGGCGGCGTGCAACTCGTCCACCGAGCGCGCCCGCATGGCATCGCGGGCGGCATCGGCCCACGGAGTGCCCTCGATGAGGCCGGGGTCGCTGATCGCCAGGCCCACCCCGCGGCACGGGTCGCCGGCAATCACCGGCCCGTGGTGCGTAACGGTCACTTCCAATGCCACCGGCTCGCCGTCGCGCACCGCAATCGTCTCCTCCAGCACCTCCGCCTTCAGCCACTCGCCTCTAAACTCGTACTCGCGCCCCCCCGCCCCCTCGCGAAAGCGCTCGACAAACAAATCCTGGGTGTCGGCCGAACCATAGGTCATGCCCCACGCCACGTGCTCGCTGTGGCAGAAGTGCAGCGCCCCGGGCATGCCCGGCACTGAATGACCAATGACGCTGAATTCTGGGCACGCCAGGTGCACCTGGTAATAGACGCTGGGCGTGTCGAGGGAGCGGTGCGAATCGCCCGCCACCAGCGGCTGCCCCGATGCGGTGAAATCTCCAGAGATCGCCCAAGCATTGGAGCCGGGGTCGGTCTCGCTGAGCCAATTGGCCTGTGCAGCGGCTTTGTTCAACTCGTCGAGGCCGTCCAGCAGTGCCCCCTCGTAGACCTCGCCGGGCGGCACGGTGAGCAAATGACCCTGGGGGTAACCGCGTATAAAACGCGCCAGACTCTCGGCCAGACCAGCCTGGGCCAGTTGGGTGCGCAAGAGCTTGGGCTCAAACGTGCCCAGCAGCGTATTGCGCATCTTGTACACCGCCAGGCAATGCCAATTTTCCCACGGCTCGGGTTCCAGTTCCAGAATTTTATATTCGACGGGCAGAGATTGAGTCGTCGCGATAAAGGCGTTGACCCCGGCCGCATAGGCGTCGATCATCGTCTGCGTCGCCGCGCTCGAACAGGCGTAGTCCAACCGCGCCGTGCGCCCCATGCCGGCAGCGCGCAAGAGCTTATCGCGCTCCACCCCGGCCACCCCGGCGAACTCCGCCCAGCGCCCCAGCGCCTGGTGCCGGTCAAAATCCATGTGCCACAGCCGGTCCTGTGCCGTGGCAAACCCCTGGGCAAAGAACAGGTCGGGCTCACTATCGGCTTTTATGTGCGGAATGCCCCACGGGTCGCGATAAATCACAACCTCATTTTCCAATCCCGCCAGCTTCATAGTACTGGTCACATCGGGCAAGGCCGCTTTTAAATCACTGTCGTCAATTTGCACAGATTATACATATCCTTTTTCATTTTTTAGATTGCCGTCGCCAGGATGGTACCCATTTCTCCCCCTCAACGCAAGACTCCCTGGCTTGACGACTTGATATAATCTCTATGTTTAGCTATACTGTCTCGCACTCCTACCAAACGCTATCATGTCGCGCCGCATTTTAAAACGCTTCTTCCCAGCCCTATTCGGCCTCGCCGCCGCCCTCTACCTCACCGCCGCGGCGCGCTCCCACCCGGTCCCACCCCATCCCTTTGCGCCCGGCGACACCGTGCTCGTCATCCCCCACCGGGGCGGCCTCCACCTGGGCCCCGAGCACACCATGCCCACCTACCGCCGCGCCGTAGAAATGGGCATCGACGTGCTGGAATTGGACATCCACATGAGCCAAGACAGCGCGCTCGTAGTCATCCACGACCGCCGCGTCGGCCGCATCACCAACGGCCGCGGCGCCGTGCGCGATTTACCCCTGGCCGAGCTAAAAAAACTCGATGCTGCTTACCACTGGTCCACGGACGGCGGGCAAACCTTCCCCCGGCGCGGCCAGGGCTATAGCATTCCCGCTCTCGAGGAAGTCTTCACCGCCTTCCCCAACTTTCCCATGGTCATCGAAATCAAATCCAACGAATCGACCATAGCATCCACCCTGTGCATTGCGCTGCGCACCTTGCGCACCACCGACAAAACCATCGTGTCGTCGTTCCACGGCGACGTAGTCAACGCCTTTCGCGCCGCCTGTCCCCAAGTGCCCACCGGCGCCACCGGCGGCGAAGCCATCGCCTTTACCCTGCTCGAGCTCTTCTACCTCGACGCCGCCTTCCAACCGTCGGCCCAGGCTTTCCAGGTGCCCAACCGCCTGGGCCCCGTCGAGCTCATCGACCGCCGTTTTACCCAGGCCGCCAGGAACCACAATATGGCCGTACACGTCTGGACAGTGAACGATCCCGCGGAAATGCAAAACCTCATCGACGCCGGCGTCGACGGCATCATCACCGACGACCCCCAGAGTTTGTTGACATTATTAAATCGGAAAACGATCTAGCACCCAATAAAAGCACATGAGCGAGCCCACCATCCTCTCCGTAAACCAGCTGAGCAAATCCTACCGCAGCGGCGACCGCGACCTGCCCGTCTTACAGGACATCACCTTCCGCATAACCCGGGGCACTTCCTGCGCCATCGTCGGCGCCTCGGGCAGCGGCAAGACCACGCTGTTGGGACTGTGCGCCGGCCTCGACCAGCCCACCGACGGCACCGTCACCCTCGACCAGATCGGCCTCAACCACCTCGGCGAAGACGAGCGCGCCCGGGTGCGCAGCGAACACGTCGGTTTCATCTTCCAAAACTTCCAGCTCATCCCCACCTTGAGCGCCTTAGAAAACGTCATGGTCCCCCTCGAATTGCGCCACGCGCGCCAGGTGCACGACCACGCCGCCGATCTACTCACCCGCGTTGGCCTAGGCGACCGCCTGCACCACTACCCGGTGCAATTGTCGGGCGGCGAGCAGCAACGCGTCGCCATCGCCCGCGCCTTTATCAACCGCCCCCGCCTCCTCTTTGCCGACGAGCCCACCGGCAACCTCGACGCCGACACCAGCGACACCGTCGCCGATCTGCTCTTCGACCTCAACCGCGAAGCCGGCACCACCCTGGTACTGGTCACCCACGACATGGAGCTGGCGCGCCGCACCCAGCGCGTCATCCAGCTGCGCGGCGGCCGCATTATCGCCGACTTTGCCACCGACGGGCACGGCACATGAGCACCGACCGCACCATCCACTACCGCAGCCCCAATTTGTGGCGCCGCCTCAACCCCATCTGGCTGCTAAAAATGGCCTGGCGCGACAGCCGCACCCACCGCCGCCGCCTGCTCCTCTTTGTCTCCTCCATCAGCATCGGCATCGCCGCCCTGGTGGCCATGAACACCCTCAAGAACACCATGCAGCATAACATCGACGCCCAGGCCAACGTGCTCTTGGGCGCCGACCTCTCGCTCAGCTCCAAACAACCCTTTGGCGATACGGCCGAGCGCCTCTTTGCCGATGTGGGCGGCCGGCGCTCGCGCCAGGTGCGCTTTTCCTCGGTCGTGTTCTTTCCCGCCGCCGACCGCATGCGCCTGGTGCAGGTGCGCACCCAGGACGGCGACTTCCCCTACTACGGCAAGCTGTCCACCGAGCCGCCGACCGCCGCCGCAAACTTCACCGCCGGACAAAACGCCCTGGTCGACC
Source organism: uncultured bacterium (assembly GCA_964012055.1). Classification (GTDB taxonomy): domain Bacteria; phylum Latescibacterota; class UBA2968; order UBA8231; family UBA8231; genus CAXGRO01. The sequence continues at coordinate 1,111 of CAXGRO010000268.1, read as the reverse complement.
ACAACCTCATGTTGCAATTTGGCGCCGAGGTCGGCGACTCCGTCAAGGTGGGCGCCCTCACCTTCCGCATCGCCGGCCGCCTGCTCAAAATTCCCGGCGAGACGGCGGCGGTGGGCAACCTGGAGCCGCGCGTCTACATCCCCGACGCCTATTTGGAACAAACCAGCCTGGTGCAGCGCGGCAGCCGCGTCTCGCACCTCATGTATTTTAAGTTCGACGACGCTACAGATGTCAGCACCCTGGTCGAGCGAATGAAACCGCAGTTTAAAGAAAACCGACTCGACTTTGAAACCGTGGCCAGCCGCAAGCGCAACATCGGCCGCCCGCTGCGCAACCTCTACCGCTTCCTCAACCTGGGCAGCTTTATCGCCCTGTTGCTGGGCAGCGTGGGCGTGGCCAGCGCCATCCACGCCTACGTGCGCCAGAAGCTCAACACCATTGCGGTGCTGCGCAGCCTGGGCGCCACCACCGGCCAAACCATGGGCATCTACCTCTTGCAGTCCGCCTTCATGGGCCTGGTGGGCGTGGCCGGCGGCGCCCTTTTGGGCACGGGTGTGGCGGCCCTGCTGCCCGACGTCATCGGCGACCTGCTGCCCGTCGAAGTCCAATTCAGCGCCGCCGCCATGTCCTATGCCCCCATCGTCCAGGGCCTCTACGTGGGCCTGGGCATGACCGTGCTCTTTGCCCTGCTGCCCCTGATAGCGGTGCGCCGCGTCTCGCCCCTGCTCGCCCTGCGCGTCTCCTTTGAAGAAAGCGCCCTGCTCAAAAAAGAGCCACTGCGCTGGCTGCTCTACCTGCTCATCGGCGGCGCCATCACCGCCTTTGCCATGATTCAAACGCGCACCTGGACGCGGGGGCTGAGCTTCGCCATAGGCGTTTTTGTCGCCTTCGGCCTGCTCACCCTGGTCGCCCGCGGCTTGATCTACGCCGTGCGCCGCTACTTTCCCGCCTCCTGGAGCTACGTCTGGCGCCAGGGGCTAGCCAACCTCTACCGGCCCAACAACCAAACCGTCATGCTGCTGTTGGCCTTAGGGCTGGGCACCTTCCTCATCAGCACCCTCTACCTCACCCAGTACGGTCTGCTCGACAACATCGACGAGATCACCAGCGG
>CAXGRO010000267.1:0-7650 GCA_964012055.1 uncultured bacterium | reverse complement strand
CTGGAGATTAACGCCGAGTACGCGCGCTCGGCGCTCTACTCGCGCTTCCCGGCGCGGTTGGACGGCACCCAGCTCTACCACCAGGCACCGCGCTTTGCCGAACACGGCTCAGCCTATTTTGTCAACGCCGTGCGCTGGTTCGAACGCGGCCGGGTGGGGGGGGAATACTTTGCCATCACCCCCGACTTCAAAACCGAGATGCGCACTTTTTTGCAGATGGGCATAGGTCTCACCGAGACCACCCTGGGCGGCATGATCAACAACACCGTCTACTGGGAACTGGTGCAGGACAACGAGGACGGCGACCGCTATCCCGACAAGCGCATCGGCAACCTCTCGGGGCTGCCCAACGACCGCCGGGACAGCGACGTCGACGGCGTGTTTCCGGGCCAGGACGAGGACAACGACGGCCTGCCCGATATCAACCGCAATTTCAACAGCGTGCCCGACTACGTCGAGCCTTTTCTCATGTACGACATCGAGTCCAATGACTACGTCTACGGTTTAGACCGCAACAACAACGGCGACCCGGACATGCGCGAGGACGATTTGGACGTGGACTACCCCTACGACTACGACCAGCGCGGTTTTCACCTCTTTGGGCAGCTCGATTTGACGCGGCACTGGTCGGTGGGGGCGGGCCGCTACGACGTGGAGCAGATCGCCGGGGGCGGGCGCAACGAGTCGACTTACGCGTTGCTGACCTATCGGCGCGAGGGTTTGGAGCGCTTACAGCGGGTGTTCTTTGAGAACAATTTTCGCCGGGTGCACGACGACATCGCCGACGAGTTCGCCGTGCTGATCGAACAGCCGCGGCTGGTGGAGGCCGATTTCCGCGGCCTGACGGCGGGCAATAAACCTTCGTTCTCCAGCCAGATGGTCGGCGACCCGCTGCTCTACAAAGACAGCTACGTCAACGAGACCTATGCGGAGGGCTGGTTTAACCCCTGGTCTGCCCTCAACGTGGTGCAGAAGTTCCGCCGCCGCTTCAACTGGCAGCAGGGCGGCGTGCTGCCCGGCGGTTTGACCCAGCGCGACCGGCGCATCGACTTCACCACCTGGGTGAGCCGGGTCGACTACACCTGGCACTGGGGCAAAGTGAAGATCCAGCCGCAGTACAAATTCCTGCTGCTGAACCTGGCGGACCAGGACGCCGACCGCCAGACCGACGGCAGTTACGCCGGCCGCGATTTGCGCTCGGAGTGGAGTTCCATCCCCATTTTGCGCCTGTCGCTGCCCCTCATGCAGCGCTCGGTGTTGCAGGTGGGGTTGCAGGGCCTAGGGCCGCTGCCCTACCGAGTGGAGGACCGGGTGCAGGAGCGCAATAGTTTTGAGCAGCGCACTCTCTTTGTCAATATGACCAATCGCTCGCGCTATTTTGGTTACGATATGCGCACGATCGTCGGTTTTCAGCGCGACGTGAAGGAGTTCGAGGACCTGTCGCGACAGGGAGATGGGTTTGACGCTCTAACGTTTTTTGCGCGCGTTTTGATTGGTTTTACCGAATATGGTCGTCCGCTCTAAAGGCGTTTCTAATTCCAATTTTGTTTTGAAAAGCTATAAATAGACGTTTGCCTGGGACGCGGATTGGGGGAGACCTCGACGCTCATTCTCGCAGCCCATCCATGGGCTGCTTCGAGGCATTACCCTCTCTGAGGTCTCCCCCAATTCGCTTAGCGGACGTTGACGTAGAATGTATGGCGTTTCGAAATACTAATCTGGAAAAGAACAAATAGCATGATTTATTTTTTTGATGGCTTTGCCCTCGCAGCTATGGACAATCTGGTGTGCGTACCAGGGCCAGTGGAAAAGCTCGGTCCGGTGCTGGAGCCGGACCGGCCAGGGGACGGCAAGCGCAGTATGAGCTTTGCCAGCTCGCTGGTGCCGCTGGAGGATGGGAGCTGGCGTCTGTACTACAGCGTCTCGGATTTTGCGGCGGGGTTGCGCGGCATTGCGGTGGCGGAGAGCGCCGACGGGCTGGTCTGGGAAAAGCCGGATTTGGGGCAGTTGCGGGTGGATGGTGCAGACAGCAATAGGCTGGATGTCAAGGGGTTGCCGCCGGGGGTCGAGCGCTACGCCCAGCCCCAGGTGTTCCGCGATGCGGCGGGACGCTGGCGCATGTATTTCTGGACCAACCATCGGCCTTTTTTGCGCTACTCGGTGGCGGAGAGTGACGACGGCCTGCACTGGGAGGTGGTCGATTTTGAGCGCCCGGCCATCTACCATCCGTTGGAGTTGGGGTCGTGGATATGGACGCCGGGAGTGCCGCCGCCGGTGGAAGAGCGCGACAGCGGTCCAGACCAGGAAGCGCTGCAGCGGTTTGTGCCGGGGGAGGAGGCGCGCTGGGGGCATCTGCTGGAGAGTTTGAGTGCCGCATCGTTGGTGCGCCTCAAGGGGCTGCGCGCCAACGATGCGGCGTACGTATACCGCGACGAAGACAGTGGCCTGTACGAGTTATACGCCCCTTGGCCCATGTGCAATGCGGAGGGCAGCCCGCGGCGTGCCGAAGACGACAACGCGCCCTTTATGCTGCGCGCCATCCACCGCCGCACCAGCGTCGACGGCCTGGAGTGGAGCGACGCGGAGTTGCTGATTGCGCCCGATGCGGACGACCGCCTGGATCAGCAGTTCTACTACCTGGCGCAGCACCGCCAGGACGGCTGGCGCATCGGCATGCTGGGCAGTTATCCGGTGGCGGAAAAGACCATGGATATAGAGTTGTGTTTTAGCCGCGACGGGCGGTGCTGGGAGCGGCCGCTGCGCGTCCCCTGGATAAAGCGCGAAGACGACGAGGAAGCGGGCATGGTGTACGCCCCCAACCGCCTGGTGGAGGCGGGCGCCGACTGGCTCTTGCTCTACACCGCCAGTCCCGGTCGCCACGGCGATGTGCGCGAAGACGGGCGCGAGCGCGCCACGGTGTGCGCCGCCCGTTTTGCCAAACATCGCTTTTTGGGATTGGCCACCGCCGACCTGGGCATGGGCCGGCTGTGGACTCGTCCTTTTGTATTGGGCGGCACCGAACTCTGCGTCGACGCCCGGATCGACGGGGTGTTGCGCGCCGAGTTATGCGACCCCTTTGGCGGCCCCCTGCCGGGCTTTGGCAAGGAGCGCTTTGCGGCGGTGTCCGGCGACAGCACGGCCCACGCGCTGCGCTGGGAAGGGGCGGAGACGGCGCCTTATCAGTACAACGCGGTGAGCTTGCGCCTGGAAGTGGAGCGCGGCACAGTATACAACATTCACTGGCGTTAGTTTGGCGGCGATCGGCGGACCGGCCGTTTAGTGAGAAAGCCCAAAAAATATGGGGCTCCCGAATTTTAGGATCTGTCTTGCGCTAGTCTCTCTGACGGCGGCGTGGGGCGGCGCCGAAGAGCCGCGTCTGGGGCTCGAGGAAATGGTGCCGTCGCGTCCTTTTCTGTTGCGGTCGTCCCCCCCCTATCGCAATTACGCTTTCCAGACCTACGCCAATTATCCGGACCACGCTTTCCCCTACGCCGACCGGCCGCGGGCTTTCTATGGCGGCTTTGGCAATTACCTCATCACCGGCTACGAAATATACGCCTGGGACGAGCGCCGGGCGCCGGGCGTGGAATACGTCAGCTCCATGTTTAAAGAGATGAACATCTACCGCCCGATTTTCGACCACGTGCTGGTGGCGCGCGACGGTCACAAGAACTGGGGCTACAGCGCCATTGTCGGCGACGGGCTGATCGCCCGCTTGACGCCGCTGGCCTTGTCGAAGGTCGATTTTAACGGCTTGCGCTTTGACGTGGCCACCCCCCATGTGCAGTTCACTGGCCTGGCCTCGCGTTTGGAGCGCCAGCCGACCAACAGCGTCACCGCGGCCTGGATGATCGACGGCGTTCACTTTTCCAATCACAATACGCTGTTGTTGGGCGGCCGTTTGCAGGGCCAGGTGGGCGCTTTGCAGCTGGGTTTAAACGGCGCCCACATGCACATATACCAGAGCAATGAAACGGGCAACAGCATGAAGGGCAGGCTGCGTTCCGACCAACCGTTGATGGACTGGGTTGTGGTGCGCTTTGCCGACGACTCGCCGCAAGACGGCCGCGGCGGCGCCGTGGTGCAGGAAGTGCAGCTGGTGGTCAACGGCGAGTTGCGGCCGGACTTACAGCCCCGGGTCGTGCGCCACCGGCGCGGGGTGCAGACCCGGGTGGGGGCGGTGTCGCGCCTCACCGGCGAGTTCCGCCCGGTGTTATACACCAGCTTTACTTCGGTGTCGCTCACCCAGAACACGCCCTTCTACCGCAGCCGCGAGGTGCCGCTCTTCGCCGATTATTTCTACCGCGTCGAGCACGAGGAGGGCGCCGACGTGAGCGGCAATACTGACCTGGAGGGTTTGCTGGCCACCTTTGCGGTGGAGTCGCCGCAGCAGGTGTTGCGGGCCGACGGGGATCAGCAATTGATCTTCTTATTCGATGTGTCGCAGGAGCCCTACGTGGAGTCAGTGGCCGTTGAGGCGGTGCTGGCCAACGACTACCGGGTGGAGGTGGCGACGCTGTGGGAGGAAAACCCCAGAGGCCGGGCGCGGGAGAACCAGTTTCGCACCACCTACTACCGCACCGTGCGGCGCGCCGCGGACAACGTGCAGGATTTGTCGAACCTGAACCGGGTGCGCTTTGAAGTGGGCGAGAATACCTCCCTCTTGGTCTACAGCGCCGACCTGCACCTGGCCCTGGCCGGCCTGGAGGTGCGCGGCGAGTATGCGCGCTCGGCGCTCTATTCCCGCTACCCGGTGCGCTCGCAAGACACGCCGCTTTTTGCTCAGGGTCCGCGCTTTGTCGACCGTGGCTCTGCCTATTTTGTCAACGCCGTGCGTTGGTTTGGTCGCGGCCGGGTGGGGGGGGAGTACTTTGCCATCCACCCCGGCTTTCAGACGGAAATGCGTTCTTTTTTGAGAAGGGAACAGGGATACGACGCCGGCGACCTGTCCGGTTTGACCAACGAAACGCTCTATTGGCGCCTGGTGCAGGACAACGAGGACGGCGACCGCTACCCCGACACGCCCATGGGCCACGTTTTGGGCCGCGGTCGCGACGCTGCCGACGTCGACCCCGACGGCGTGTTCCCGGGCCAGGACGCGGACAACGACGGCATCCCCGACATCAACCGCAATTTCAACAGCATCCCCGACTACCTCGAACCTTTCCTCATGTACTACGTCGAGTCCAACGATTTCTTCTACGGCTTGGACCGCAACAACAACGACGACCCGGACGTGCGCGAGGACGATTGGGACGTGGACTATCCCTACGACTACGACCAGCGCGGTTTCCACCTTTTTGGGCAGCTGGATCTGGCGCAGCACTGGTCGGTGGGGGCGGGCCGCTATGACGTGGGGCAGATCGCCGGGGGCGGGCGCAACGAGTCGACCTACGCGCTGCTGAATTACCGACGCGAGGGAGAAGGACGCTTGCGTTGGGTGTTCTTCGAGAATAATTTTCGTCGGGTGCGAGACGACATCGCCGACGAGTTTTTGCTGCTTTTTGAACAGCCGGTGCGCGGCGCCGTGAGCGCCGGCGACGGCGGGCTGGAGGTTACGGTCAACGCCTTCTTCGTCAAGCAAATGCTGGAGGACACGCTGCTCTACAAAGACAGCTACGTCAACGAGACGTACTTTGAGGGCCATTTCATTCCCTTGCCAGGGCTCAATGTGGTGCACAAACTGCGGTTGCGGCGCAACTGGCAGCGGGGCGGAGTTTTACCCGGCGGTCTGGTGCAGCGCGACCGGAGGCTGGACTTTGTCGCCTGGATGAGCCGTGCCGATTACACCTGGCGCTGGGGGCAATTGCAGGTTCAGCCGCAGTTTAAGCTGTTGCTGCTCAAGTTGGTCGACCGCGACGCCGATCGCTTGCCGGGCGGCGCTTATACGAGCCGCGATTTGCGTTCGGAGTTAACGCTGGTGCCGATTTTGCGTCTGCAGATGCCGCTGATGTCGCGCTCGCTCTTGCAGGTGGGGTTTCAGGGGTTGGGGCCGCTGGCTTTCCGCCTGGAAGACGGGGTGGAGGAGCGCAATAGTTTTGTGCGCCGTACGGCTTTTGTGAATGTGACGAATCGTTCGCGCTATTTTGGCTACGATTTGCGTACTATTATGGGGGTGCAGCGGGATGTGAAGGAGTTTGAGGATGAGGGGCGGCGAGGGGATGGGTTTGATGCGTTGACGTTTTTTGCGCGTGTGTTGATTGGGTTTACTGAATATGGGCAACCGCTTTAGGTTGGTGGGTGGGGGTGGGGTTGTTATATTTCTGGTTTTGTTGGGGTGTGGACGATCGTCGGGGGATGGGGGTGGGCCTCTCGCTCATTCCCCGACGATCTCCGCTGGGTTGAATGGTGATCGTTAGGTGAGTTACGTTAATTAAACTGCGTTTTTAAATACTTCAATACTGTGGATGCTTTTTGTAAGTCATTGATAAATAAAGGCTTAGGCAAATAAATATTGAAATTTGTAACTTGTTGACAAATAATCACTTACGAATTTCAACCTTACAAAAATCCGCTCAAAATCGAAAAAGTGTCCACAGTATTGATACCCCTACTATTCAAAAAATCTATGCCCTCACCCCCAACTTCTCGTCTTAACAGGAGACGCGAACATGGCCCAATCCCCCCAAAACCCAAATCCTAAGATTGGACATGCGCATCAAGCAGAAGATGATCCTCTCCTATCTCTTTCTGCTCCTGCTCATCGTCGCCTTCATCTTCACCTACTTCCCGGCGCGTCAAAAAAACCAGCTCGAACGCGAACTCAACAACAAACTCATCAGCATGGCCGACATGGTCGCCGTGGGCATTGGCGTGGGCCTGTCCACCGGCGACAACGCCATCTTTAAAGAAACCATCACCTGGGTCAAAAGCGACGCCGACCTGGCCGACGGCCGGCTCACCACACTCGACCACATCGTCTACCTGGCCCAGCCCATCGAGTCCGACGACACCATCTACGGCCGCGCCATCGTCGGACTGTCGCGCGATCGCCTGGAGCGCGAAATAGACGAAGAAACCTGGACCTCGGTAGTCGTCAGCCTGATCATGCTGGTATTGGGCACGGCCATCATCTGGGTGCTCAGCAGATTGATCGGCGGACCCATCGTCGAAATGAAAGAAGTGGCCATGCGCCTGGCCGACGGCGAAACCGACGTGTCGGTGCCCACCGTGCACTCGGGCGGTGAGGTGGGCGATTTGGCCGACGCCTTTAACCGCATAGTCGGCGATTTGAGCCAGCTGGTGCGCCAGATGCAAGAGGCGGGACAACGCATCGGCGCCTCCTCGGCGCAGATCTCCGCCGCCATCATGGAACAGTCGGGTACCGCCACCCAGCAGTATTCTTCCATCAGCGACACCGCCGCCACCATGGAGGAACTCACCAGCATTACCGAAGAGATTCAGCAGAGCACCAACCGGGTGGTGGAAACCGCCGCCGGCACCCGCCAGGACGCCGAAAACGGGGTGAGCGCCCTGCACGTCACCCTATACCGCATGAAAGAGATCGGCGCCGCCAACGAAAAGAGCATTGGCGAAATCAAAACGCTGTCGGAAAAGGTGGGACAGATCAACGGGGTCATGGACATCATCAACAACATTGGCGTGACCTTCCATAGTTGACCCAGTTTTGATGTGAGTGTTTCTGAGCCC
>CAXGRO010000266.1:0-7741 GCA_964012055.1 uncultured bacterium | reverse complement strand
CCTGCCGCTGCCGGGGGTCGAGCCGGGCGAAGACGCGGTCTACGAGGTGGGCGCGGTTGACCAGCAGCAAGTGGGTGCGTTCGCGCGGGTCGGCGCTGAGGTCGGGGTCCAGCGTGGGCGCGGGTCCCGGGCCGTCGTCGCGTGCGAAGCGCTCGACGAAGTCGCGCAGCGCCCGTTCTTTGTCCCGCGCGTTGGGCAGCAGGTCCTCGTAGGTATCCAGCATGCGGCAATAGAGGTAGGCCACCGCCAGACTCAGACGCATCCGCCGCGGCAGGCAGCTGATGCTGAGGGCGAAGGTGCGCGCCGCGTGCGGCAGGATGCGCCAGACGAAGCGCTCGGGGTTGGTTATCGCCTGCAGTCGGGCGTAGGGCGGCTTGCGGCGATTGGACAGGAGGTTGATGAGAAGTGGGAGCAATGCCATAGGTCTTCGCGGTCTAAGACGTGTGAGTGGGCGCCGATTTCGCGGGCGGCGAGCTAGTCGAGCGCGAGGTCGGTGATCAGGTCGGTGATGTAACCTTCGTACTGGACCTTCTGAAATTACTGCATTATGGGACTCAAAATAGGAAGGGAGAGAATGGGGAGCAAGAAGAGGAGCACAACTTGACCAGACGTCTTAAAAGGCCCTTTATAATTCCTATAATTTGACAGCGATCAAGAGCACATGACCTGGTTTCCTGTCTGCGGCGACAGTGTTAGCGTTTTACAGAACCGGAGTAATGATCGATGAACCCAATGGCCGACGGCTATGCCGTCTTTGTGAAACGAGATTGCGCGACCTGCGTTTTGGTCTCGCCGCTATTGACAAAGATGCGCGACGCCGGACTGGCACTGGCGATCTATACGCAGGACGACCCGACGTTTCCCGACGGCATCGCCGATGTGACGGATGACACGTCCCTGGAATACAGCTTCCACAATGATATAGAGACCGTACCGACGCTGATAAAGTTCGACGGCGGCAAGGAGATTGAGCGCTGCGTCGGCTGGGTCCGCGACGAATGGCAAAATTTGAGTTCGCTCAAAGGGTTGGGCGACGAGCTGCCGGAATTGCGGCCCGGTTGTGGCTCCAAATCGGTCGAGTCCGGCATCGCCGAACGTTTGGCCGTTGAATTTGGCGACGCAGCGATCACCTCGCGGCGCATTGAAATCAGTACTGTCGAAGACTATGCCGAGGTTTGTTACGATCGCGGCTGGACCGACGGTCTGCCCGTCGTGCCGGCAACGCGCGAGCGTGTTTATCGCATGCTGCAAGGCACCCAACGCGATCCGCAGGAAGTCGTTGGGCTGATGCCGCCCGATCTGGCGCCATGCACGGTCGAGAAGATCGCCATCAACGCGGTCATGGCGGGTTGCAAACCCGAATACATGCCGCTGGTGCTGGCCGCCGTGGAGGGCGCGCTGATCGATGAATTTTGCCTGCACGGCCTTATCGCCACCACCTGGTTCTCCGGCCCCGTTCTAATCGTCAACGGCCCCGCCGCCCGCCGTGTTGGCATGAATGCGCGCGGCAACGCCATGGGCCAGGGCAATCGCGCCAATGCCACCATCGGCCGGGCGCTGCAGTTGATCGTGCGCAATGTTGGGGGCGGCCGTCCCGGTGGGGTCGATCGCTCGTGTTTGGGCAATCCCGGCAAATACACGTTCTGTTTTGCCGAGGATGAAGAAGGCTCGTGCTGGGATTCATTGAGCGTCGAGCGCGGCTTTGGCCCCGAGGTCTCGACCGTCACCCTGTTTGCCGGCGATGGCGTGCAGCCGATATTTGATCAGGTTTCGCGCCAACCCGAAGACTTGGCCCTGACCTATGCAAAAATGCTGAAAAGCGTCAACCATCCCGACATGGCGATGATCGGCGATGCCATTCTGGTGGTCTCGCCCGAACACGAGCGCGTCTTCCGCGAGGTGGGCTGGGACAAAAACCGGTTGCGCCGGGAACTCGACGAATTGCTGCTGATGCCCCAGGCCGGCGGCGACGCATCGCTCTCGCGCCAGGACAAGATGCTGCCGGCGATGCCGTCGAAAATGCGGCCCGGCGGTTTGTTGATTGTGCGCGCCGGTGGCGGTGCCGGTATGTTTTCGGCTGTCATAGGCGGCTGGGTGGCCAGCGGCGAAAAGGGAAGCATTCCCGTAACCAGGGAGGTAATAGAATGAGTGACCATACCGTTTTGCTCGACCCGACCTCAGAGCTCAATCCGGCACAGCGCCAGCGTCTGGCGCGGCCGCAAACGTTCGACGGTCTCAAAGTAGGGCTGCTCGACATATCAAAAGCGCGGGGCGACGTTTTCCTCGACCGCATCGCCGAATTACTTGGCGCTCGCGGCATCGAGGTGAAACGCTATGCCAAACCGACTTTCGCCCGCCCGGCGCCGACCGACCTCAGCCAGCAGATCGCGGCTGAAGTAGACGTCGTCGTCGAAGGCCTGGCCGACTGAGGTTCGTGCACGTCGTGCTGTATGCACGACATCACAGATCTCGAAGGCCGCGGCATTCCCAGCGTTGGCGTGGCCTCAACCGAGTTTATTGAGGCGGCGGCGGTCCAAGCCAAATCCCTCGGTTTCGACCCGGCGGTGGTGTTTGTCCAGCACCCGATTCAGGACCGCACCGACGGCGAAGTGCGGGCGCTGGCGGACGCGGCGTTTGACGGTATTTTGCAAGAGATTTCGATGACTTCGCGAAGCCCCTAGAGAGCATATTTATTCGGGATACTTTTCGCGGATTTCGGCCTTGATCAGCGCCGCCAACGGGCGGGCGCCAAAGGGCTCAAGTGGTTTGCCGTTGACAAAGAAGCCCGGAGTCCGGCGCACGCCCAGCGCCTTGGCGTCGGCCAGGTCCAGCTCGATAATCGCTGTTATGTGCGGGTCCTTCATATCCGCTTTCACGCGCTCGACGTCGAGACCCACCTCGGGCAGCAGCGGCCAAACCTCGCTGAGCACCACGCGGTGGTGCCGGGTCCAGGTGCTCTGGCGCTGGTAGAGCAGCTCCAACGTTTCCCAGAATTTTCCCTGCTTCCTCGCCGCTTCCAAAATGCGGACGACCGCGTCGGCCCCCTGGTGGAAGGGGGCGTAGCGCAGGACCAATTTGACCCGGCCAGGAAAGGCGTCCATGACCTTCTTGACGAACGGCGAGAAAGACGCACACGTCTCGCACGCGGGGTCTGAGAACTTGACGAGGTAGACCTTGGCGTCGTCGCTTCCGAGCGTGGGCGAGTGGGGCCGAACGAAGGTCGAGGCGTCCTCCTGCGCCATAAAGCCGAGTTGTTCCGCCCGCCATGCTTTATAGTACGAGGCGCCAAAATAAAAAGCCGCAATCAGGACGATACATGTTGCGGCGAACAGGATGCGTTTCATTCGGGATTTCTCCTCCTCAGGACGATCAGGATGGACGTCAGTGCGGTGAACGAAATGAGTGAAAGTAAAGGGATCGATAAGAATCCGAACAGTTCTATGTACTCCTCCGTGCACGAAACCCCCTTAGCGCAGGGCTGCATGTCGGCCGGAATCCACCCGGTGTGAAGCAGACAGTGATACGCCGCCAAAAGCCAGCCAACGGCCGCCAATGGCAAGGCGTATTTGACCACCTGCCGGTCGGGCGGAAAGAGCCCGCGCGCCAGGATGATGACCAGCGGGAACAGACATATTCGCTGGTACCAACACAGAACGCACGGGGCGAATTCCATGACGTGGCTGAAGAAGAGGCTGCCCAGGGTGGATATAATGGCAATGAGCCAGGCGAGAAAGAGGAGGGTCCAGTCTGGGTCGTTTTCCCATACGGAAGATTTGTGGGTGGTTTCGACCGATTGTTCAGATGAAGGGTGTTTTGGGGTGGTCATCTAGAGTTTATCGAATGAGGTTATAAGTGGGCGTTTGCCTGGGACGCGATTTGGGGGGACCTCGACGCTCATGACGCTCAATTCTGATCGCCATGATGTATTTGTTACTTAAGCGCCTGGCCTAAAATATCAGGTCTTATTAGGGGAAGGGATGTAGTGTCACTTCCCAAGTCGGATCCGATATATCGTATAATATCTGATATATCGGATCGCAACATTTTAGGAGTAGTCCCTACTCCTTTAGAGGTCTTTCAAAGAGCCTTCTTTCTTCTTAAAATGCCCTTTGGGTCCCTTTTTAAAATCTCTTTCTAAAGAGATTATTCTATTCGATTTCTTTTTTAAAATTTATTTATAAAAATGATCGATCCATTGATAAAGCGAGGGGTTTTAAAAAGACTTCTTAGAATTGGCGGCCTTCGGCTCTCGCCGCCCGTCCGGGCCGGCTCCGAGGCATTACCCCTTACGCCGCCTCCTGCGGCTTCAGGGGTAAAGAATCCGCTCTGAGGTTCCCCCAAATCGCTCAGCGGACGTTGGCGTAGAATCTATGGAATTCAGAAGTACAATATAAGCAATATAAGGGCGCTGGAATATCATCGAAAGATGGGCCATTTGGAATGCGAGTTCTCAGCCCGTATATTGATCTCAAACGGGAGAAAACCGATAAAAAAAGCGCTATGAAGTATTACATATTCTCTCTGCTCGTGACCTTGTCGGTATCTGCGTGGGCCGAGCGGGCGGAGTTTACCCTGGGCGGTGCCGACGGCAACGCCTGGCAGGCGCCGCTGGCCCAAGACGGCGAGGCGGGCGGCTTCTACGCCGTCTTTGCTGCGGACGGTCAGCGGGTCGAGACGGTGACCATCGGCACCTCGCCGCAGTGGGTGGGCGCCGACACGCTGCTGGACTACAGCGGCGGCGCCATGAAACCGTCGTGGGTGGACCCCAGCCTCAATCTGACGACCATTCTCGAATGGGATCAGAACGGCCAGAACCAGGTGCCCCTGCACGATTTGGGCGGCAATATCCGCGTGACCCAGGGAAGGTCGTCCTGGGGCATGGCCATGACCCTGCCCAGCAGTTTGCGGGCCTACGACGGAGACCCCACCACGGCCATGTTTCGCATCTTCACCCAGCAACCCGGCTCGCCGCCGGGCGTGGGGCGCGGCTTTCGCCTCAATGTGATCACCAACTTTGGGGCGGAGATGCCGATCAATCGGATTCGCTTCTATCCGCGACTGAGCAAGACGGAAGATACCCATATCATCGCCGCCATGGCTGAGCCCAAACCCGACCCCGAATCGTTTGGCGAGGAGAGCTTTGTGGCCAATTTTCTGGAGTGGTACGAGATCGCCGTGGCCGACAATAGCGCCCCCTTTTCCGACACCGCTTTCGCTATTCCCAAAGGATTGAGGTGGCACAAGGACGTCAGCGGCTACCGGGTGGCCAACGACGCAGCGTATACGATTCTTCGCCAGGTGCGGGAAAATCTCGATGTGGTGGTCGACTTCCGCTTCCCCTTGCAACACGTGCGCTGGGTGGCCCTGCGCGCCCTAGACCCCATTCGCGCCTGGGAAATCGCCGAGGTGGAGGTCTACGGCCAGGGCTATGTGCGCAAGGCCGTGTACGTCACCGACCTCCTCGACTTTGGCCAACCCATCAACTGGGGCAAGATCCGCTGGAGCGGCGCAACACCGCCCGGCACCCACATCGAAATCCGCAGCCGCACCGGCGACGACGCCAACCCCGAGGTCTACTGGCAAACAAACGCCGTCACCGGCGAGCCCGATGTGATCGACTTTGAAGCCCACAATAGCCTGCCAGTGAGCGATCGGGAACCGCCGTTCTACGACCGGGACAATTGGAGCTTCTGGTCGCCGCCCTACGACTTTGCGGCCGGCTTGCGCGACTCGACGCGGGCGGCGGCGGCCTGGGACGACGGGGTGGCGCTGCAGTCGCCCAGCCCCAGCCGCTACCTGCAGCTGCACATCGTCCTGTTCTCTACCGAGACCGAGGCGCCGCACCTCGACCAATTGCAGGTGCAACTGGCCCGGTCGCTAGCGGCCGCCGAGCTGGTGGGCGAAATCTGGCCGATCGAGGTCGACGGTTTTCGTCCCCAGCGCTTCACCTATGTGGTGCGCCCCGACTTTGCCGCCGGCGACACCGGCTTTGATCGCCTGGAGATTTTGACCCACACCCGGGTCGACAGCGTCTTCGGTGTTAAGGTGGGCGGCGACGAGGTGGATCTGCAACAGTTTCCCCCGCAGATTTTGCCGGACCGGCTGGTGGTGGCGCTAGACCGCAAGCTGCAGAGCCCGGAGACGGACCGCTTTGTGCAGGTGGAAGTCGACTTCGCCGTGCAGGTGCTGCGCTTTGGCGTCCAGTTCTCGGGTTGGGTCTACGCCAGCGACGACGGCGACCGCGTCAAGCAGCAGGTGAAGGCAGGCAATGCCACCTTTCGGCACGGCGGCGACGGGCTGGCGGTGCGCACCAAAGTGGGCGGCGCCTTATTGGTGAATGCGCAGGTGCGCCCCAACCCGTTTACGCCCAACGGGGACGGCGTCAACGACGAGGCGGTCTTGTCGTTTGGGGTGCGCGAGGTGGCGGTACGGCGGCCGCTGTTTGTGGAGATCTACGATGTATCGGGTCGCCGCTTGCGTTCTCTGGCGGGCGCCGAGGTGCGCACCGGCGCAGTGGAGCAGCGCTGGGACGGCCGCGATGAGCAGGGGGCCTTGGTGCCGCCGGGGGTGTACATTTACCGGATTAAGCTGGAAGCGGACGGGGGTGTTGAAGAACGGCTCGGCACCGTCGCCGTGGCCTATTAAAGGCACCAATCAAGAGCTCTCCGTCGGAATAGACCTCGACGCGCTTGCAGAAACAGCCCGGTCAACTGGCTGACCGAGCGGTTGAAATTCTTGTCGGACACCTATTTTTCAATAGACCTAGTCAAGCGGCTTTTCGTCCTGCGGATTTGCGAGAGGCGGTCAGTCGTTTACAGGAGCTGCCAGGTGGGCGACGCAGTCTCCGGCTTCTACCCTGCCCGGGTGCCGTTTGCAGACCACCGTGCCCCCGCCCGCAAAAGTGACGGGCACGGGGGGCCGCGCAGGATTTTCCGGAAACAGGACCTGGCCGCACAGATCGCCGGCGCGCACCTCGTCGCCCAGGTCGTTGGCCGGTTCAAAGACGCCCGGTTCGGGCGCATAAGCGTAGGCGTCGGGGCCAAAAATGTGGAGGACCTGAGGCGTTTCGAGGTCGTTGGGCAACTCGCCCTTAACCCCCAGGGTGGCCAGCAAGCGATCGACCGCCTGTTGCACCAGCCGCACCCCCGACCGCGATACGCTGCCCATGCCGCCGTATTCGCCGCCCAGAGAGATGACGCCCTGGCGGATGGCGGCGTCGGGCAATCCGCCCTTATTCAGGCGATTTTCAAAAACCATTACGTGCGGCACGCCCAGCTTGGAGACCAGATCCAAACTCTGGCGCTTGTGCTCAGCGGGCGCGTCGGGGGCAAAGTGGGTGCTGGCGTGCGGCCGGTAGTCGAGCGAGGCGCCGCCGCCGTGGAAGTCGGCCACTACATCAACCCGAGTCAGTAAGTGTTGTTCGACGTAGTCGGCAATTTGCCACGTCGGCCCGCCGTCGGGATCGCCCGGGAAAACCCTGTTGAGGTTGCCTTCATCCAGCGGGCTAACCCGCGTTGCCGCCAGTGCGGCGGGCAGGTTGAGCGCCGGTATAACGATGAGTCCGCCGTTGATCTGCTCGGGCTGCAGTTCCTGGATTAAGCGCGTCAGGACCACCTGGCCCTCGTACTCGTCGCCGTGGTTGCCGGCGCTCAGCAAGACCTGCGGCCCGGATCCGTTGCGAATGACGGCGACGGGAATGGGCACTACCCCGTAGGCACTGCGGGTGACCGAATGCGGCAGG
>CAXGRO010000265.1:0-7751 GCA_964012055.1 uncultured bacterium | reverse complement strand
GTGGAGCGCGTGGGCGAGGCGACGCCGCTGACATTTTTTGTGCGGCCAGAGCGCGGCGGCGGTGACCCGGGGATAGACGAGGTTCTGCTGGTGAGTTCGGGGCAGACGCCGCTGGCTTTGGAGGGGGTGCGCTTGGGCGATGAGGCCGCGGTGGGCGAGGGCGGCGGCGAGGCATTGGATCTGGCTGGGGTGGAGGTTTTGGCGACGGGGGCCGATTCGCTGTGGGTGCAATTGCCCGCGGTGGTGGGGCGCAACGAGGTGGTGGCCCTGGACGTCTCCACCACGCTCTTTGGCCACGGGGTGGCGTTTTCGGGGCGGGTGGGCAACAGCGATAATTCGGGCGTGTGGCAGTTGGTGGAGGCCGACCAGGCGGCGGTGGCAGAGGTGGAGAGCGGCGTGTTGAAAGTGCTGGCGCCGTCGGGGCAGACGGGTCTGGCGGATTTGGCGGTGAGGTCGCGGGTGGTGACGCCCAACGGGGACGGGGCCAACGACGCGGCGCTGGTGAACTTTGATGTATTGCGTATGGACGGGACGCAGACGGTGATTGTTGCGGTGTACGATTTGTCGGGCCGGCGCGTCTGGACGCTGGAGCAGGCGCGTCCGCGCGCTAGCGGCCAGTACGAGGTGGCGTGGCCGGGGGTGGACGCGGCGGGCGATTTGGTACCGCCGGGCGCTTATATCCTGCGGGTGGAGGTGGACGCGGATGCGAGCACGGACGTGCGTTCCGACATGATGCAGACCGTGTACGTGGCGTATTGAGTGGCGTTTATGGGCCGAGGGGGATAAGCTCGTCGCGGCCTTCGCGCACCTGTAGATATTGTCGCAATGGCGGCTTGGTGAACTGCTGACGCCGCCCCGAGGGCCAGCGGATTTCAACGCGGTCGACGCGGTCGTTTTGTCCCAAACCAAAGAGCAGGCGCGGGTCGTTTTGCGCCTGAAAGCTGTAGCCGCGCTGCACTTCCCTCACTTGCCGAAGGTCGCCGGCAAACACCCGCACCTGGGCGCCGATGGCGTCGCGATTGCTTTCCACTCCCACCAGTTTTAATCCCAGCCAATTATTGCCCGCGGCGCTTTCGTTGCGCAGCAGGGTGGGCGAATCGTTGAGGTTCATAAAAAATAAGTCGGCGTCGCCATCGTTGTCGTAGTCGCCCACGGCCGCGGCGCGGCTGACTTTTTGCACGTCCCAGACCTTGCCGCCTTTTGCGCCGATCTCAGTGAAATGTCCTCGAATGTTGTGGTAGAGCAGGTTACGTTGGGCGTATTGCAAGCCCGAAAAACTCTGATCTAATTGCGGGTAGACGTGGCCGTTGGCGACAAAGAGGTCGAGCCAGCCGTCGTTGTCGAAGTCGACAAAGGCGGTGCCCCAGCCCAGGTAGGGACCTTCGATACGGCTGAGGCCGGCCTGGTGGGTGATGTCCTGGAAGCGCAAATCGGGAGATGCTGCCGAACCTGAGTCCCACGTCGCGCTGCCGTCGTTGCGGTAGAGGGTGTTGAAGTCGTCGGAGAAGTGGGTGGAGAACAGATCTAGGTCGCCGTCGTTGTCAAAGTCGCCGGCGTGTATGCCCATGCTGGCCTGGGGCGTGCCGTCGCCGCTGTAGGCGGCCCCGGCGCTGGCGGCCACTTCGACAAAGTTCCAGTTGCCGTCGTTGCGCAAGAGCGCGTTGGGTTCGGTGTCGTTGCCTATGTAGAGGTCGAGGTCGCCGTCCCAATCGAGGTCGGCAAAGACCAGACCCATGCCCGGGTAGACGAGGTCGGCGACGCCGGTGGCGGCGCTCATGTCGGCAAATTGTCCATCTCCTGTATTGCGGTAGAGGCGGTCGGCCTGGCGCGGCAAGTATTCGGGGCCGCAGTAGACGGACAGGCCTTTGTAGAGGCATTTTTCGCCGCCTGCCGGGGGGTGTTTGAGGTCGAATTTGAGATAGTTGGTGACGTAGAGGTCGAGTAGGCCGTCGGCGTCGAGGTCGCCGAAGGCAGCGCTGGAGCCCCATCCCGGGTCGTCGACGCCGGCTTTTTTTGCGACTTCAACAAAGCGCGTCTCGCCGTCGTTGCGCCACAGTTGGTTGGGTCCCCAGTAGGTGACGTAGAGGTCGGCGTCGCCGTCGTTGTCGTAGTCGCCCACGGCGCAGCCCATGCCCCAGGCGCCGGACCCTAGGTCGACGTCGACTTGGCGGAATGTCTGCTCTGCGGGGTTGGCGATATTGCCCAGTTCATTGTGATAAAGTCTGTTGCGGGCGCCGCTCGGGGTGTATTCGAGACGGGTGCCGTTGACGATAAATAGATCGAGCCAGCCGTCGTTGTCGTAGTCGAGGAAGGCGGCGCCGGCCGACATGGATTCGACCACGTAGTTTTGTTCGTAGCTGCCCGAGACATTGATGAATTTGAGACCGGAGGTGGCGCTGGCGTCGGCGAAGTGGATGGGGTGTTGGGGCGGAGGGATTGACTCTTTTGTTTGAGTGGTTTTTTGCGTTGTTGCTATTTCAATAGATTGAGGAGCCTCTGGGCCGCATCGGGTCAGCAGAAATAGAAGGGGAAATAGTTTACAATATCGCATCTGGATATTAGAGAAAGAGCGCTATCAATACGCCCCAAGATATCACATAGGCGGTGGGGAATAGCCAGCGGCAGGTGCGGTCGAGCCCGGCCGCCTGCACTTCTTTATCGCGGTGGTTGAGGACGTGCACCGCAACGTTTTCGGCTATGATCAGCGCTATAAAGCAGTGAATGACCGCGACCACTGCGTCAGTAAAGGTCAGGTAAGACACCTTGGGCAGGCTGCCGCTGAGGGTGAAGCCAAAGGCCACCGCAGCCAGCAAGTTGATCAGGGAAATGTTCATGCGGCCGTCCGAGGCCGCTTCGGTCATCCAAAAGACCGACCAGGAGATGGCGACAAAGATAACGAGGGGCAGGAAGATTTTCCAGGTGTAGTATCCCGTTTTGCGCTGCACGCCTAGCTCAACGCGCACGTTGGAAAACGCGGTGGTCGACCTGATTTCCGCCCGCGGCTGCACGCCGGCATCCAGGCTTTTTAAGTGCCATTCTTCCATTACCAGGTCTTTGGCGAGGCCGGTTTTTTCCCTTCGCATTACAAACGTGACGGCGCTCCGATTAAAACCGGCCGATTCGATCTCGATGGCCAGCTTTTGCTGGTCAAAGGGGAAAGCGATAAATCCAAATGGGAAGTCAGGGTGGCTTCTAACAGCCGCGAGTAGATGACCAGGCCGTCGGCGTGGATGGTTAAATTTTCGTTGTGCACATTTTGTTGGCCGTATTCGTTGACGATCTCCAGGTCGGGCCACCAGATCTGGTTAAGGATGTTCCAGGCGTTGCCCCCGGTAAAGATCTTGCGGTCGTGGCCGGCTTCTTGCGCGTCAAAGGCCAGCTGCGCGTCGCGCCAATCGAGTTCCAAAAAGATCTTGGCCTCGAACCTATCTGCTGGGTCCTCAATGGAGGGGATATCGAGAATAAAAACGCCTATTCCAACTTCTATTGGGCCGTCGGCCGCCATAGCGTTGTCGCCCTCGGCGCGGAGAGGGATGAAACACAAGAGTAGCCATACTGCCTGCCACCAGGGATGAGTGGTGGGGTATCTGATGCGGGTCATTTATGGGTTCCTTTACATAGTTGGCGTTTTCACAAAGATCGACGAGCCCGTTTTGGACTGCCCGATTTGCTACAACTGTTTGACCAAAGTCCCAGCAGAACCGGCCTGGCAGTCCGCCTGCATGTTCCCCTGCACCGAGGCGACCAGGACTTGCGCGTTTTCCACCGACTCGTCGGCCACCCAGATGCGCACAGAAGTGCAGTCGATGGTGGCGTCCATGGTAATGCCCTGGATGGCGATCGACATCGAATAAGACCCCATCACCCCCTGTATGGCAGTGCCTTCAAAAGTGAACTTTTCAATGGTGATGTGCAACGTACTTTTTTTCCAACCGCCAGGTGCCGTTGCCCAGCCGGCCCGGCCGCTTTTCGAGGTAGCGGTCGTTGGGGCTAAAGACCAACGCCGTGTTACCCTGTTCTTCTATCCAGGTGCCGACAATAAAGTGGGCATAGGGCGGCCCCGTGGCGGTTTGGCCGCCGTTGCCACAGCCCCACAGCGCGGGCAGGTGCAGTAAGATGAGGGCGATGAATGGGCGCAAATTCACAACGTATACTGCCTTTAGCTCAAGAGGTTGTCTCCAGGTTTTTTGCCCTTTCGCCCAGTTCAATCAGGCCGGCGACCATGCGTTGAATGCGCGGGTCGCCACTGGCCAGCAGCGAAGGAGCGGGCGCAAAGGTATAAGGTGACCAGCGCTGCAGCGAAGCCAGGTGGGCGTTGCAGGTGGGTCGCTCGACGAATTTGAGGGCGATATAGCGGCGCAACCCGGTTTTGCCGTATACCGAATGAAAGAGATTCTGAGTGAAGATGACCACGTCGCCCGGGTCGGTTTCCACGGCGTGGCAGGGCACGTCGGCGCCGCACATGCCAAAGAAGGTGGGGGCCACGTCGCTGTGGGCCCTTTGGAAGGGTTGCAGGTGTGCGTGCAAGGGCAGGCGGTGGGAGCCGGGGATAACGCGCAGGGCGCCCTGTTCTTTGCGCATGGGGCTAAGGTAGATCATGATCTTGATGCGCAGGTAGTCCAGTTCGGGCGCGCCCGGGCGGTCGGCGTGCCAGTGGTGGTCGTCGATTTTGGGGTCGACCGCCCTATTGCCCTCGGAGCCCGACCAGATGAAATCCTCGCCGAGCAATTGCACCATGGGTTGGTAAATGCGGTCGTCGGTGAGCAGGGGGCGCAGCGCGGGGTGGTCTTCGACAAAATAGCTCAGGCCAATGTCGTCTGCCTGGGGATTGCGCTCCAATTCGCCGGCCCATGTTGCGTCGGCGGCGGCGGTGATGGTTTGCCTTTCTTCGGGGGTTAAAACTTGCCGCAGGTGCAAAAAACCGAAGGTGTCGAATAGGTCGATCTGTTCCTGGGTGAGCATGGGGCTTTCCTTAGCGGATTAGAGGTCGCGCCTTGTACTGTTGGGAGGGGAGGTCTTTAAGTTTGATCGCCGGGAGAAGTTACCTGGCTGATTATTTCTTGCAGGCGGTCACCTTTTATGGGTTTGGAGATGTAGGCATCCATGCCCGCGTATAGGCAGCGCTGTTCGTCGCCTTGCATGGCGTAGGCGGTCATGGCGATGATGGGGATGTGGGTGTCGGTCTCGCGGGTGCGGATTTCGGCGGTGGCTTGTAGCCCGTCCATCTTGGGCATTTGTATGTCCATCAGTATCAGGTCGAATGTTTTTTCTTTCCACCGTTGGATCGCCTGGCGGCCGTTTTCCGTTAGCTCTACGGAGTGTCCCCGTTTTTCCAAAAGGGCCTGGGCCAGGCTGCGGTTGGGCAACTGGTCTTCCACTAGTAGGATGTGCAGGCTGCGCCCAGCTGCGGCGGCAGCCGGTTCGGCTGCGGTGGGAGGTGGGGCGGGGCTGCGGTATAAGTTCAGACGCACGGTAAATTGGAAAACGCTGCCCTTTCCCACCTCGCTTTCCAGTTCAATCTGGCCGTCCATCATCTGCACCAGGCGGGTTGAGATGGACAGGCCCAGGCCGGTGCCGCCGTAGCGCCGTGTGACGGAGCTGTCGGCCTGGGTGAAGGCGCGGAAGATTTCCTCTTGTTTGTCGGCAGGGATGCCGATGCCGGTGTCCCGAACCTGGAAGCGGAGTTGTACTGCGTCGTTCTGGCGTTCGGCCAGGTCCACGCGTACGGCTACTTCGCCGTCGTCGGTAAACTTTATGGCGTTGCCCACCAGGTTAACCAGGATCTGGCGCAGGCGCACGGCGTCGCCGACGACTTGGTCGGGGACGTCCTCGTCGAAGTAGCAGAGCAAGCGCAGGCCTTTTTCGCGCGCTTTTAGGTCCAGCGTCTTTATGAGGTCGTCCATGCTGGTGCGCAGGCCAAAGCTTTCTACTTCCAACTCCAACCTGCCGGCTTCAATGCGCGACAGGTCGAGAATGTCGTTGATGGTTTTCAACAGGGCGTCGGAGGAGACCTGGATGGTTTCAATGTATTCGCGCTGCTCGCCGGTCAGGTCTTCGGTGAGCAGCAGTTCGCTCATGCCGATGATGGCATTCATGGGGGTGCGAATTTCGTGGCTCATATTGGCCAGAAATTCACTCTTAGTGCGGCTGGCTTCTTCCGCCGCTTCTTTGGCGCCCTTTAGCTCTTGCTCGCTCTTTTTAGCTTTGGAAATGTCCTGCAACACCACCTGGGCGCCGAGGTGGCCGGCGTCATCGGCCAGTGCCAAAACGGAACAGGACATCCAGATCCAGCCGCCCTGTCTATGGCGGAAGCGGAATTCCTGGTCGAGGGTGGAACCGCCCTCCAGGGCCCGCGCAAAACTGGCGACCCCTGGGCGGTGGTCCTGGCGCCGCGTTATGCGCAGCCCCATTCTCCAATCGGCGTAAAACTCTTCCGGTTCCCACCCCGTCACCTGCTTGATGTTGGGGCTGACGTAGATGAAGCGCCCCTTGCGGTCGAGCAACATCGCCACGATGTGGGGCGTTTCTACCAGGGTGCGATAGCGCTGTTCGGAGGCGGCCAGGCGGTGGAGATCGTCGAGCCGATTGAAACCTTCCGATAAAACCTCGGCGAGCGCTTGCAGGGAGGCCAGGGCGCAGGCGTCGTCGAGCGGTGCGGCAAAAGCGAGGACGGGAAGATCTGGGTCAACGCCGCGGATTTGATCGAGGCAGTGCAGGGAAGCGTCTGCCGGCAGATTCAGGTCGAGCAGGAGTAAGTCAAAGGCCTGGTGTTGTATGTGCGCCAGGGCGTCGTCGGAGTGTTCTGCGCATACCAGCTCGGCCGGTGGGGATAGCGGCTGCTCTACGAGCTGGCGCCAGCGGGGGGCGTCGTCCGCACGGTTTTCGAGCAGGAGAATGCGGCTAGGGCTGTCTGTCATGTCGGTCCCTGTGGACGCGGTGGGAAGATCGAATGGTCAAAAGGATAAACTAATAAGGTGGGGCGAGAAAAGAAAGTGCGGCTGCGGCCGTTTGGAAGACTTTCTCTTCTTTTCTGGAGGCGAGGTAGACCTCCACGTTTACCAACTCTTCTAGGGTGAGGGCGGTCAGTTCAAAGCCCGGTTCGCGGGCGTCGGTCGAGGCGCGGCAGGGGCAGGTGGGCAGGCCGCTAGGAAAGCGCTCAGGAGGAGGCCTCTGACAAACATGGCAGGTCGCGGGTGGGATCAGAAGTTGGAGAGGCGATCGAGGGCCGCTTCGAGTAGACGGTCGGCCGTGTCTTTTTCAAAGTGGGTGGAGCGGCCCATGGTTTCGTAGCCGCCTTTGGGGTATTCCTGGGCCAGCGGCAAGTAGCCCTGGTAGCCGTTGGCGCAGGACACTACAACGCTGTTGGGGAAGCGCTCTTTGAGGCGCAGGCTGATGTCGGACAGCACTTCAAAGGGAAAAGCGACCAGGGTAGTGTTGCCGATGCGCATGAACTGCATGTTGATCTGGAAGGCGTTGTCGGGATAGAGCCGGGTGCGTTTGAGGTGGAGCAATTTCTCGCCGAATTCTTCGCCGACGCTGCTGTCGGGGCGGCCCTCGCGGTCGACGGCGATTGTGCCTTTTTGCGCGGCGGCAAAGGCCTGGCGCGCTTGTTCGTATTCGGTTTCGGCGGTCGCCGGGGCCAGGACCATGTGGGTGCGGACGTCCAGTTGGATAAAGTCGGCGGCGACTTTGGGATTTTCCTGCGCGGCGAAGACTCGTTCGGCTAGAAGAACGCTCTGGCCCAGAATGTT
>CAXGRO010000264.1:0-7757 GCA_964012055.1 uncultured bacterium | reverse complement strand
GCTCCTGAATTTGGCCTGGTGAGTACGCTTTTTTCAACCTCTTTCTACAAAATTGGACCTTTTTAAGACGGCTTCTAATGATTCATAGAAGGATACCAGAGATAGGAGATTTCCTGTAAATGTTCTGTTCCCTTGAAGAAGCTATTGGCGCTTTCCGCCAGGGTGAATTCCTGGTGCTGGTGGACGACCAGGACCGCGAAAATGAAGGCGACCTGATAGTTGCCGCCGAATTTATAACGGCCGAAAAGGTCAATTTCATGGTGCGCCGGGCGTATGGCATGTTTTTACTGGCCGCAGCGCCCGAACTGTTTGAGCGGCTCGATATCCCTCTCAGCCCAAAGCGCCACAGCGATGCCATGACGCCGCGTTTTGGCTTGTCTTTCGACGCGCGCAATGGGGTGGGAACCGGCATAGCGGCAACGGACCGAGCGGCGACCATTCTGCTCGCCATAGATCCGGACAGCGGTCCGGATGATATTGTCATTCCCGGTCACGTATTGCCGTTGATGGCGCACCCCGGTGGTATAGGAGCGCGCCGGGGGCATACGGAGGGGTCGGTGGAGTTGGCGCGGTTGGCTGGACTGTACCCGGCGGCGGTGATGTCGGAGGTGATGACGCCATCCGGCGCCATGGCCAAAGGAGAGGAACTAGAGGCGTTTGCCCGGCGTATAGGTTGTAAGGTTATCGATGTGGCGCAGATTGCCGCTGCGGCTTTGCAAGAAAGTTGAAACGCACCGCGCGTTTCCGCATCTCAATAAGAGTAGGTTATATTCAAAATAGTTTCCCAGCCTGGTGTAATTCAGTTATGCAGTTAATGCGACAGTTTTTCGTCCTGGGTCTATTGTGCGCATCTGTGGTAGCCACTCACGCGTTAGGCAACAACAAGCACGTTGAGGCCCGCCTGTTGGCCGATGTGGAGCGCGTCACCGCCGGGCAGCCCTTTCGGCTCGGGGTGGTGATGGAGATGGAGGAAAGGTGGCACACGTACTGGCGGCACTCTGGAGACGCGGGATTTCCCACCAATATACAATGGCAATTGCCTAACGGTTTTAGCGCCGGACCGTTGCAATGGCCACTGCCACATAAATATGTGGAAGACGGTGACCTGACCGTCTACGGCTACGGCGACCAGAACATGCTCTTCGCCCAGATTGTGCCGCCGGCCGTCCTGCCGGCCGACACATCCCTAGTCTTTGAAGCGGCGGTTTCGTGGCTAGTTTGCCGAGAGTATTGTTTGCCCGGTGAGACACAATTGGCGTTGACCTTGCCGGTTGGTACAGCCGCTGCCGACAATAGCTCTCTTTTTGCCAGCTACGCTGCTAGGGTACCCCAGCCATTGGGGGCGGAAGACCTAGAAATGGATTTTAGATCGCAGTTGCAGGACGAGGGGGTGCGGGTGGATATAACACTCAAGGCAAAGAGCGGGGCGCTGGAGGTAGACGATGTGGCGCCTGATTTTTATCCGTTTGACGTGGCGCCTTTTAGCTTTCTGTCTCCACGCATAGAAGCCACGGATCAGGGTGCTCGCTTGCGCCTACAACTTTCAGAACCGGCCGAGGTTTTGCGCGGCGTATTGGTCTATCGTTTGGTGGGGCAGAAGGAGGTGCGGGCGGGAGAAGTAACGCTGGATTTAGGCGCCGTAGGCGCAGGCGGGGCGTTGCTGGAAACCGATTTTAAATTGGCAGATGCGGAGGCGGGCCGAGCTTCTCTTGGGTTTTATTTACTATTGGCTGCTGTGGGGGGGCTCATTCTAAATTTAATGCCCTGCGTTCTGCCCGTCATTTCGCTAAAAGTAGTGAGTTTTGTCTCTCAGGCCAGCGAAGACCGCGCCCGGGTGCGCCAATTGGGTTTTGCGTTTTCCGCCGGTATTGTCGCGGCCTTTTTGACGCTGGCGCTTGTCGTCATTTTGCTCAAAGCGGGCGGCGAACAAATTGGCTGGGGATTCCAATTTCAATACCCGGGATTTGTCATGGCCATGGCGGCATTGGTTTTTGCCTTGGGCTTGAGTCTTTTTGGGGTGTATACTGTGCGCTTGCCCGGTATACAGGGGGGGAGTGGGGATGGTGAGGGGTTGGGCACCAGTTTCTTTAACGGGGTGCTGGCGACCGTTTTGGCTACACCCTGTACGGCGCCGTTTTTGGGCACGGCACTGGGATTTGCTTTTAGTCAATCCGCGGCCAGTGTTTGGGCTATTTTTTTTAGCATCGGTCTGGGGATGGCGTTGCCCTATGTCTTACTGGCGTTACAGCCGGGGTGGATGCGTTTTATTCCGCGCCCTGGGGACTGGATGGAACGCTTCAAACAGTTTATGGGATTTTTGCTCATGGCCACGGTGTTGTGGCTGCTTTGGGTTTTGGGCAAGCAAGTAGGAGTAGAAGGGGTCATTTGGATGGCCAGCTTTTTATTGTGCCTGGCCTTGGCTTGCTGGATTGTTGGCCAGTGGATCGATTTGCGCAGTGGCCGGCGACAGCGCCTGGGCGCCTGGGCGCTGGCCTTATTAGTGGTAGTTGGGGGGTATGTGATTCTGCTCAACCCGTTGTTGGCTGCACCTACCATAGCACAATTGGAAACAGAGAGCGACGAAGGGTGGTTGCCCTTCTCTGTAGAGGGGGTGGAGGAGTTGATTGCCGCCAAGCGGCACGTGTTCATCGATTTTACGGCGGAGTGGTGTTGGACGTGCAAGGTGAACGAGCGCACGGTGTTGGCCGATGAACAGGTGCGCGCCCGCTTTGCCGCCATGGACATGGCGCTGGTCAAAGCAGATTGGACCAATCGCAATCCGCAAATTACTCAATTGCTGCGCGCTTTTGGGCGCTCGGGAGTACCACTCTACGTCATCTTGCCCAGCGGCAGGGCCGACGAACCCATTGTACTGCCCGAAGTTATCACCACTGGCATCGTACTGGAAAAGTTGGATGTGGCGGCCAGGGCTACACCGCTGTCCGGAATTTAAGCGCTGCCCCAAATTGTTCATTCGCTAAAATGATTTCCGTTGTCATTCCCGTGTACAACCGTCGCGAGTTGGTATGTCGGGCCATTCGATCGGTGCTGGCGCAGACGTACGGGGATTGTGAAATACTGGTGGTGGACGACGCTTCTGAGGATCAAACGGTGGCGCAGGTGAGGAGAGAGTTTGGCGGTGCCGTGCAATTGTTGCAACAGGAGCAAAATAGAGGGGTGTCGGCGGCGCGCAACCGCGCCATTAAAGCGGCGCGTGGCGAGTGGTTAGCCTTTTTGGATTCGGACGACGAGTGGTTGCCCGACAAACTCGAGAAACAGCTGGCAGCGCTGCGGAAATCAGGTCTCAAGGTGTGCCACACCGAGGAGATCTGGGTGCGCAACGGCGTGCGAGTCAACCCCCACAAGCACCACCGCAAATACGGCGGCGATATTTTTTTGCGGGCATTGCCTCTCTGCTCTATGTCGCCTTCTTCAATTGTCATTCACCGCGACGTATTTGCGCGGGTGGGATTGTTTGACGAAACCCTGCCAGCGTGCGAAGACTACGATCTATTCTTGCGCCTCACCTGCCGCTACGAAGTGCTGTTCTTGGAGGAACATCTCATAGTCAAGTACGGCGGCCACGCTGACCAATTGTCGCGAGCCCATTACGCCATGGATCGCTTTCGCATAAAAGCCCTCGACAAGGTGCTGCGAGAAGTGGCGGATTTGCGACGGGACTATCGGCAGGCGGCAATTGCCATGTTGATAAAAAAAGCGCGTATTGTATACAATGGGGCGATCAAACACGACAATGAGTCTTTGCGCCAAGATATGGAGTATTATCTGGTGCGCTGGAATGACGTCTTAGAAAAATAAAAAACCCCTCGTCAATGCGGTGAGGGGTTAAAGCAACCATGTGTTTATTTTTCAAGTAATTTCCTAACGTCTTTTATTCCCAAATCACGCAGTCTAGCCAGACCCGGGCGATATTGAGCTCGAGGTTTAGAGGTGCCGGCTTCCCAGCGGACTACCGTGTTGGTGCTGACTTTGAGCAACTTTCCCATTTCAGTTTGGGAAATTTTAAGGCGCTTGCGATGGCGCTTAATCGAAGCGGGCGAAATGCGAACATTGTCCGCTTCGTTTTGTTCCTCCTTGATCACTTGCGAGGGAGATGGCATGCGTACTTCCAAACGGGCGAGGTTTTTTTGGAGTTTAGCTATGGTATCTCTCTGGTCTCTAACCGTCTTCTTTAATACTTGGAGCTGTTTATAGAGGGGGTCACAGGCGGATCGGATTTCTTTTCGGGCCAAGCGCGAGACTTCATCTTTTAAAAATTTGACGATATCGGGCATGGGGGAGCGTCCCTTTCGTAGAGAAGTAAAATAGAAAATAAAATTAACAATTAGTAGAAAATATAAAAAAATAGAAAAATAAAAAGTGCAAAATTTTCCCCGATATAAATTATCATAAATACAGAGATAGAAACAAAATACAAATGGGGGTACAATTATGTGTGGATTTTGTAATTTGGCACGCTGCAGTGCAACATTCCATGGATGGAATATTCAGTTTTATAAAATACCTCCCTACTACATATAGGAAGGCATTTTACCCTATTAGGTACTAATGGCTATCCTCCTGAGATAAGTATGGCGGGACTGTTTTTAGTTATTAAGCGCAATTATGTTTTCGTAATATTTACCGCAGTCGCACAGCGTTACCGGTATGTTAAAGTGATTCTCTATTTTGTCGATGAGTTGGCGGACTTGGGGGGTGAGTTCGGAACTCGATGTTGCGTCCTTCACAGACGGGTCGAGGTGGTCGCAGAAAGTCAGGGCAATTTGGGTCGGGCCATTTAAAAGAATGGCTTCTTCTATGTATGGCCATGATATGCCGCTTGCTTTGCGGCGCCTGCGGCCGGTGGTGACGCCAAATTCGGCTATGCCGCGCTCGTCCTCTTCGCTTTCCTCAATTTGCAAGGGCAGAGGTCCGGAGCCCACACGACTGGGCAGGACTTTGACTACCAGGATTACCTCGCCAATGTGTTGCCAGTTTAAACCGACGTCGTCGGCGCAGGCCGCGGTAGTGCAGTTGTCTGAGGTGCAGTAGGGGTAGTCGCGGGTCAGGGCAAGCGAGAGGTGGGTGCCTTGGCTGCCCTCGACGACGACGGTTTCGCCGCGCAGGCATGCTTCGTTTAACTCGCGCGCTACGTCGGCCGTATGGTCGGCTAATTGGGGCATTTGGTGGGCCTGTTGGGCCTGGCGCAGGGCGAATTCGGCGCGCGCGACGCCGGTGCCGCTGGCCACCGATCCCACGGTGTGGCGCAAGTGGACGTTGTTTTGTTCGCGTTCGATATACTGTGGCAGAATAACCGGGCAGCGGAAGTCTACCCGGGTGCGCTGGCGCAAATTGTAGAGGGGGTCGAGGGCGTCGATTTCGGCGGCAAATTGATTGGGGTTCACCGCCACGCCGCTGCCGACGCGGATCTGGGTGGTGTCGCAGAGAAAGCCGCAGGGCAATTGGTGGGTGCGTATCTCTCTGCCGTCGGCAAAATATATGCTGTGGCCGGCGTTGGTGCCGGTGCCGGCGCGGGCGTTGTAGGCGGCCTGGTGGCGGGCGGCGAAGTAGGCGGCAATTTTGCCCTTGCCCGAATCGCCCCAAAAGGCGTCGACGACGATAATGGCGCTCATAATAAAACCTCCTTTATTGTGTTGAAGTGGCGACGGAGGAATTATAGAAGTATTATCTTTATTAGTAAAATTTATTTATAATATGTTTAGCATTAAATAAAGTAATGGATATTAAATATGGAATTAAATCAGTTGCGCGGTTTCTACGAAATAGCTCGGGAACGCAGTTTCACGCGGGCGGCGGACAAACTCTTCCTCACCCAGCCAGCCATCAGTCTGCAAATCAAAGCCCTGGAGGAAGAATTGGGCGAGCCGCTTTTCGAACGGGCCCGCAAGAATATTCTCATGACGCCGGCCGGGGAAATCCTTTTTCGCCGTGCCAGAGAAATTTTCGAACGCCTAGATCTGGCCCGGCAGGAGATTGCCGCACTGCAGCGCGAATTGCGCGGGCGCTTGGTGGTGGGGACCAGCGACACCAATTGCACCTATATTCTACCCGAAATATTGCGCGCCTTTCGCCGCCAGCATCCGCACGTCGAATTGGACATTCGCAATCGCATGTCTTCGGAAATTATACCGCTGGTGTTGAATAACGAGGTGGACTTTGGCATAGTGACGCTGCCGGTGCGGCATCGCGATCTGGTCAGCGAGCCACTCTTTGCGCGGCCCGACGTGTTGATCTGTGCGCCTGGGCATAAATGGGCGCGGCGCAAATGGGTGCGCTTGCAGGATGTGGGCGAGCAGCCCCTGCTCGCCCTGGAGCGGGGCAGTACCAGCCGGCAATTGCTGGAAGATGACTTAAGGCGGGTCGGCACAGTTGCGGAGGTGGCGATGAATTTGGGGGGTATCGACGTGATAAAGCGCCTGGTGGAAATTGATTTGGGGGTGGCTCTGGTGCCCCGGGTAGCGGTGCAGCAAGAGGTGGAGGCGGGCAAACTGGTCGCCATAGGGGTGCGGGCGATGGCACCGCGCCAAATCGGCCTGGTAGAGCATCGGGGCAGACGGCGGGGGCCGGCGGCGCTGGCCTTTTTGGAGATGGTGAAGGCGCACGTGGGGAAGGTGAAACTGTAGGCAGGCTTGATGCGGTGGAGAAAGAGTTTACTTTGGGGTCTTTAGTCCTGCAGGCTCTAACACATACAGGAGGAAGCGCATATATGGCAGAAAGACCTAATGTCTTGCTCATCTGTACGGACCACTGGCCAGGATATTTGCTCGGCATAAATGGCCATCCATGCATCCAAGACGCCCACGCTCGACCAATTGTGCCGCAACGGCGTGCGCTTTAGCCGCGCCTACAGCGAAACGCCGGTGTGCGTGCCGGCGCGGTGCACCTTGATGACGGGGACGTCGCCGCGGGTGCATGGCGACCGCACGTTTCAGGGCGCTTTGCCCATGCCCGAATTACCGACTCTGGCGCAGACGTTCCGCAACGCCGGATATCAGGCCTATGCGGTGGGCAAGTTGCACGTTTACCCGCAGCGTAATCGCATAGGTTTTGACGATGTGATTTTGGCCGAGGAGGGGAGGGCCCAATTTGGCGTGGTGGACGATTACGAACTCTTCTTAGGAGACAGGGGATGCGCCGGGCAGCAGTTCAACCACGGCATGGGCAAGTGGGCCGAAGCGATCGAATTATTGCCGTCTTTACTCAGAGAGCGCCGCGCCCAGGGGGAGAATTTTACCGATTACCAAATGCGGGCGGCGCGGCGGGCGTTCTACGCCTTGTGCACCCATATAGATCACCAATTGCGCGTCGTCCTTGGCACCTTGCGCGAGCAGGGCGTGTTGAATAATACCATCATAATGTTTACTGCGGACCACGGCGATATATTGGGGCAACACGGGCTGTGGGCCAAAAAATTGTACTACAGAAGAATCGGCGCAGATCCCCATGATTTTAACGGGCGTGTCCGGCGACGAGCGCGTGGGAACACGGCCTGGTCGACGACCGTTTGGTGGGTTGGCAAGGCGTGATGCCGACGCTGCTGCAACTGGCAGATATCGCAGTGCCGGATACGGTGGTAGGGCGGTTTATGCTAGGGAACGAGCGGCGCGATTATCTCTACGGTGAAATGGGCGTAGAGCGGCGGGCGACGCGCATGCTGCACGACGGGCGCTATAAACTGATTTATTATCGGCGGGGAATTGCATTCAATTATTTGATTTGGAGGGTGATCCGCAGGA
>CAXGRO010000263.1:0-7789 GCA_964012055.1 uncultured bacterium | reverse complement strand
CTCGTACTCGGCCGTCAGCCAGCGCCCGCCCAACTGCCGCCGCGCCGCAATGGCGTCCTTCGAATACGCCCCGGTGGAATCCCAGCGAATCTGGTCGAGCTCTTCTCTCGTCAGTTCGCGCCCCTCGCGCCGCGCCGCTGCGACGATGTCCTCCACCCCCGGATCATTCTCGCAATATTTGTCCACATCGGTCTCACCGTACGTAGCACGCAGCTCTTGGAGCCGGTGCGAATTTTCCAGCACCAACAGCCCGCCCATCTCATAGGGCACATCCACCAGCGGCGTCCACGAGGTGTAGAGCTTCTTAGTCCCGCGCCCCATATAGACGACATCGTAATGCGGCGTAGTTGCCGTAGTGTGACCGGGCTTTTTGGCGCGAAACCAGGTGTAGTCGTAATGGCGCACCGCCCCTCCCAAAAAAAACTCGTAAAACGCCATCATCGCGCCGCCGTAGAGCAAGGTGTGCAACGGCTGATTCCCCTGCGTCATTTGTGGCATAAAAGGCCCGGTACTGGCCCCGTTGTACTCCGCTTTAGGCGCCACAACACCTTCAATTACCGGATAATTCTCGTCCAACATGCCGGCCCGGTCCAAGCGCTCCATCACCTCCGCCCGCGCCACCATAATCTCATCCCCATCCAACAACCCGGGCAAATAAAGATACCCATCCTCCTCCATGCGCCGCCACAACTCGTCGCGATCATCCAACACATCATCCGCCCGCCTCAACAAACCAAAACAATCCGCCGTCTGATCCAACGGCTCCCCCCGATAAGTAAGCTGCGGAATCTCTGTAGTACTCATTATTTCCTCTAACTTTTCCTTTGTCGTAACTGTTGAAATACCTTAGCCAAACTACCCCACCCCTCCCTGTCAAGAAATCACCGCCCAGGATTAACTCCGCCATCCCATCCCCCATGTAGTCAATTGACGCTATGCGAAGGGCCGGTAGGGGGGGTGTCCCACCAAGCCAACCCCACATCTCCTATTGCCCTCAACCCAATCCCCTCTTATACTTGGACATATCCCCCGCAATTTATCCCTTTCCCATCCACGCATAACCAACCTATGCCCACACTCAAAATACACCTCTGCCTCATCCTGTTGTTCTCTATCCACATCCCACTCCGCGCCGCCACCTACGACCCCGGCACAAACCCACCTTACGCCGCCGCCCTGCTTCTAGAAGCAGACACCGGTGCCATCCTCTTTGCCCACAACGCCCAGGCCCAACGCTCACCGGCCAGCACCCTAAAACTGCTCTTGCAATTGGTGGTAATGGACATGATAGCCGCCGGCAAGTTTGCGCTCGACGAAGAAGTGCACGTCTCGGCCCGCGCCAGCCGCACAGGCGGTTCCCAGGTTTACCTCGCCGATGGCGAAGTCTTTTCCCTACGCGAGCTCATGGAAGCCATCGCCATTCCCTCAGCCAACGACGCCTGTGTGGCCGTGGCCGAGCACATAGGCGGCTCGGTGGAAGGGTTTGTCGACATGATGAATTTGCGCGCCGCCGATTTGGGACTAGAAAATACCCACTCCGTCAACGTGCACGGCCTCGACGACACCCCCAGCGACCAAGGCAACCGCACCAGCGCCCACGACCTGGCCGTACTCAGCCGCGCCCTTTTGGCCTATCCCGAAATTTTGCAGTGGTCCTCCATCCGCTATAAGCTCTTCCGCCAGGGCAAATTTAAACTCTTTACCACCAATAAACTGCTGGGCAAATTCCGCGGCCTCGACGGCCTCAAAACCGGGCACACCAAACGCGCCGGCCACTGCCTGGTGGCCACGGCCCAGCGCAACGACATGCGCCTGATCTCTGTGGTGCTCGGCTCCCCCAGCCAAAAACAGCGCGACAGCGAAACCAAACGCCTGCTGAGCTGGGGGTTTAACAATTTCAGCAAAACGCTTTTGGTCGAAGCCGGAGAAGACATGGGCGCCGTACTGCTCGACTGGGGGCTGGAGCCCGAAGTCGGTATCCAAACTCAGGACACCGTTATCGCCGTGCTCAGCCTCCTGCAAAAACGCCAGCTGGTGCGCCAGGTGGAATTGCCCGCCGAAGTGGCCGCGCCGGTAGAAGAAGGGCAGGACGTCGGCAAGCTCAAAATTTCTCTGGGAGACAGCCTGCTCACCGAAGTAAACCTGATCGCCGCCAAGAGCGTCGGCCGCATGACGGTGTGGGAAAAGTTTATGAGTTATTTCTAAGCGGCGCTATTTGTGGTAGCGCCCACCCTGCAAAATGTCGAACGAGCGGTAGAGCGCCTCTAATAAAAGCAAGCGCGCCAATTGGTGCGAAAAGGTCAGCCGCGACAACGACCAGCGCTCGTGAACCTGCCCGGCCACCCCGGCCGGCATGCCCTCGGCGGCGCCAATCACCAACACCAGGTGCGAGGTGCCGGCGTTCATCCGCTTTTGCAGACGCCCGGCCAACTCCTCCGAAGTACACATTTCGCCGTCGACAAAAAGCCCCACCAGACGCGTGCCCTTGAGAAATTTAGCGGGCAACCCCGCCTTCTCGTCCCAATTCTTGAGCGGGTGCAACTCGACTTTGGCATGGCGCGACAGCCGCTTGATATAATCGCGTTCGGCCGCCTCCAACTCTGTATTGCGGTTCTTCTGAAACGAGACTATCGAGATCTTCATCAATAGTGGTCCGGCGCCACCGCCAGGTCGCGGTTTTGCAACGGCAGGTGGACCCGCGCCCCGTTGTGGCGCTCCGACTCGATCAGTCCCAGAATAATTTCCTGGCTGCGGCAGGCCAGGCGAATATTGCCCTGGGTGTCGCCGTCTTTGTCCAGGGCGCCGGCCAGATCTTCAAAGGCCATCTGGGTGCCGCTGACGTCCTCAATTTCGGGCCCCTGCACTTCTTCTATAACGCCCTTGGAGTTGACCCGGCGCCAGGAATAGTCCTTGCCGTTGTCCAGAATGCGCAAAAACCCCTCGCTGCCGCTCACTTCAAACTCGTACCCCCTGCCCCCTACTAGATAGGCGCGCACCTCATTTTTAAATTGCGCATACCCCAACGCGATGGGCGCGTCTATTTTCAGCCGCTCGCCGTCCCAATCGTCGGCGCCGCACAGCGCGTGCCCCTGGACAAAATCCACCTCGCCATCGCCGGCCAAAAAGAGCATCATGTCGGCCGCGTGGGTGTGGCCCCACTGCGCCGCGCTCACACCGCAGTGGGCCACAACGGCCTGCACATCGCCAATGTCACCCGCCTCAGTCATCTCGCGCACCCGGCGGAAGAGGGGCGTGTAGCGCCGCTGGGTGCCGTAGTTAAACTTCACTCCGTTGCGCTCGCAGGCGCCCAGCATGGCGTCGACCTGGCGCATGGAATTGCACAGGGGTTTTTCGCAGTAGATGCCCTTGATCCCGTTTTCGGCAGCAAAAACGACTGTTGAAGCGTGCGGCGACGGACGAGTGGCCACACTGACGATGTCCAGATCCTCCTGGCGAATCATTTCCTGGTAGTCGGTGTAGACATGGCCGGCTCCGTAGCGCTCTTTAGCCGTTTGGGCTTTTTCTTCGACGGGGTCGCACACCGCTGCCAACTCGGTGCGTGGGCAGGCGACGACAGCGGCGGCGTGGGAATAGGGTTTGGGGTCCTCAGTTTCGTCGTCGATGGTGGCACCCATGCGGCCGCAGCCAACCAGTCCTACACGATAGGTCCGTGCCATATTTCCTCGTTTTGTTGGGGATTGGGTTATCTTGACCGAGAAGGGCTTTTGCTCTAAATTATTCTTCAATAAAGCAAATAGCTATGCCCCTGTAAAGGGGCGACAGTATGGGCAATTAGCTCAGATGGTTAGAGTGCCTGCTTGACATGCAGGAGGTCACTGGTTCAATTCCAGTATTGCCCACCATTTCTTAAAGCCTCTGATGAGATTTTTTCGTACTCATCAGAGGCTCTTTGTTTGTGTAAATGATTGTTATATGTTTACCTTCATCGAGACCAGATTTTTCACTCAACTAACATATGGCAGATGCTGAACCAATGGTCCACGAGACCGTTTACGACATCCAGCGAGCGCGTCGCATTGCCCACGGTATCCGCAAGCGCGCCCTGGAGCTTACGATCGAGCAAAACGGCTGTTACCTGAGCCAGGCGCTCTCATCAGCCGAGATTCTCGCGGCGCTCTACACCTGCGTGCTCAACATGGGTCCCAGTCTGGCACCCATGCAACCGGGCCCCTTCCCCGGAGTTCCGGCGCCGGGCAAACACCACCTCGGCGCCGACTACAACGGTCCGCAGACGGAGGAGTACGACCGGCTCCTCCTCTCGGCGGCCCACTACGCGGTCGCGATATACGCGGCGCTGGTCGAGATTGGCCGCATGGATCCCGAGGCGCTCTTCGAGTTCAACCAGGACGGCAGCTCGGTGGAGATGATCGGTGCAGAGCACTCGCCGGGCATGGAGTTGACCACCGGATCGTTTGGGCAGGCCCTCAGCCAGGCGGCCGGTATCGCGCTAGCGCGCAAGCTCCGCGGCGAAAAAGGCCGCGTTTGGGTCTTTATGTCGGACGGCGAGTTTGAAGAGGGCCAGACCTACGAAGCGATTCAGGCGATGTGCTTCTACGGCCTCGACAACGTGGGCGTCTACGTCGATGTCAACGGCCAGCAGGTCGATGGCCTTACCAAAGACGTCATGAACATCGAGCCGCTCGATGCGCGCATTGAAGCATTCGGCGCCAGCGTCGTCCGCGTGGACGGGCACGACATCTGCGCACTTGTCGACGCCGCGGCCCTAGCACACCCCGGCAAGCCGCACTTTATCCTGGCCGACACCAACACCGCGCAGGGCGTTCCGCTGCTCGAACGACGCAAACCGCACCTGCACTATGTTCGCTTCAAAGATGAGGCCGAGAAAGCCGAGTTTGTGAAATTCTGGGAAACGATGTAAGGGCAACGGGAAAATGAATACCGTCACCAACGTTCATATGCGCAACCTGGTAGAGTTTGCCGCCGATAAACCGGAGGTCGTGGTCTTTTCCGGCGACCTCACCGGCTCGACCGAGATCTCAGCGTTTAAGGCCGCCTATCCCGATCGTTTTTTTTCGATGGGCATGGCGGAACAGAATATGATGAGCCTGGCCGGCGGCATGGCGCGCGAGGGCTACCTGCCGCACGTTCACACCTTTGCAGTGTTTATGTATCGCCGCTCCCTGGATCAGATCGAGATGTCCATTGCCTACCCCAACCTCAAGGTGCGCATGTTCGGCTTTCTGCCCGGCATCACCACGCCCGGAGGGGCGAGCCACCAGGCAATCAACGACATCGGCGTACTGCGCTCCGTTCCCAATATGACCCTACTCGAAACCGGTGACGCGACCGACGTTGAATCCGTCCTGGATATGGCCCACAAAATCGACGGCCCGGTCTATATTCGCATGCTTCGCAAAGAGGTCCCGCGCCTCTTTGAGGCGGACGACCGAACCCTGTTTCGCAAGCTGCGTCGCATTGCAGGTGGCGCAGATATGACGCTGGTCAGCAGCGGCATTTGCACCGAAGAGGCCATGCGCGCCGCGGCGGTCCTGCGCCAACGCGGCTTCTGCATCGACCACTACCACGCAACCACGCTCAAACCTTTCGACGACGAGGCCATTGTTGAATCGGCGGCCCGCACCCGCTTTGGCGTGGTCTCAATGGAGAACCACAACGTGCTCGGCGGCCTGGGTACCGCCGTTGCCGAACTGCTCGTCGAACACGGCGTAGGGGCCAGGCTTACCCGGATGGGCCTGCAGGACACCTACTCGCACGGGGCATCAAAAGAATATCTCATGAAAGAG
Source organism: uncultured bacterium (assembly GCA_964012055.1). Lineage (GTDB taxonomy): Bacteria > Latescibacterota > UBA2968 > UBA8231 > UBA8231 > CAXGRO01. Next base: position 2,003 of record CAXGRO010000263.1, on the reverse strand, counting down.
CACGGGCTGGACCCGATCTCACTGGTGCGACAGGTAGAGAAGCTGGCCGGGGAGCACTTCGGCATAAGTGAAGAGGAACTGTCCTCTGCCCGTTTCTCCGAGTTTGCGGCGGAAGGCCAGCTCGAAGCGCTGTAAACGCAACGGCATTGAAAAGCGCTGTATCAGCGGGCGATTGGCCTTCCCCGGATTTTACTCGACTTTTTCACTGGAGAATTCCGCCATCGCCTGAAAAGAGTCCTTGAGTTGTGGGTACAGCGAACGGTACAGATCAAAGGCGCCTGCATACACCTCATGCCTTTGCCGATCCGGGTCCGTTGAACTGGTGACGACGATCGTTGCTTCTGCAGCCTCGGCCGCGTCTTTGAATACCCCCGCTCCGATCCCCGCCAGCATCGCCGCCCCAAAGGCGGCGCCCTGTGTAGCATTGGTCGTGATGATCCGGGCATTAAAAATATCGGCCAGCATCTGCCGCCACAGCCGGCTCTCCGTAGCACCGCCCGAGGCGTAGATGCTCTTTATGTCCATGCCGAGGCCGCGGATAATCTGCAGGAGATCATACAAGCCAAAAGTGATCCCCTCCATTACCGCCCGGACCAGATGGGAAAGCGAATGGCGCTGCGTTAAGCCAATCCAGCCGCCCCGCGCGAGCGGATCATCGTACGGCATTCGCTCGCCGCTCAAATACGGCAGAAAGATCAGTCCGTCGCTGCCGGGAGATACCTCTTCGGCAAGTCCGGTCAGCTGGTCGAAGCTGATTTCCCCGCGCCCACTCAAGGTGTCTCGAAGCCACTGAAACGAGCCGCCAGCCGAGAGCATAACACCCATTACATACCATTGGTCCCGCACGCTGTGGCAGAACGCGTGCAGCAGCCCTTGTGGGTGGCGGATATGCCGATCGGCCTGGGCGAATACAACCCCAGATGTGCCGACGGTTACCGAGCAGAGTCCGGGTTTGACGATCCCGCAACCCAACGATTGAGCCGGCTGGTCACCCGCTCCGGCAACCACCGGCGTCCCTAGCGAAAGCCCGGTGGAAGCCGCAGCCTCGGAGGTCACCTCGCCGATTATTGCATCGGATTCCACGCAATCCGGCAGCCATTCTCTTGGAATGCCCAGTTTGGCAACCATCGCATCGGACCACGCGCGCTGCTCCATATTGAGCAGACAGGTTCCGGATGCATCCGAAACCTCGGTGGCGACGTTGCCGGTCAGCCTATAGGTGATGTAATCTTTGGGCAGTAGAACGTGCCCGACCTTGGCGTACACATTGGGCTCGTTGCGCCGCACCCACTCCAACTTGGGCACAACAAAGGAAGCAAACATCGGATTACTGGTCTCGGCGAGAATCGTCTCCAAACCAATTTGTGCAGTCAGTTCTTCAGCCTTTTTAACACTCCGCTGATCGTTCCACATAATGCAGGGGCGGAGGGCCTTCCCATCGCGGTCGAGCAGCACGAGACCGACCATCTGACCGGCCACTCCAACACCTTTGATATCGCTGTTGTGCTTTCCCGAGGCCTGCAACGCCTCTTTTACGGCAACACAGGTTGCGTTCCACCAGTCGTCGGTGCTCTGTTCCGACCAGAGCGGGCCGGGCGTGCTGGTTTCGTACTCCTCGGTCACATTAGCCGATATGGAGCCGTCCTCCTCTAAGAGGATGACTTTCACCCCGGTGGTTCCTATATCTATTCCCAGTAAACTCATTTGGTTTCCCTTTCTTAATTTCGGTCACATCGCCGCGACTACCGAATCAAAGTATACCGCAGCTTATGAGAATCGATATCTGGACTATCTGGACATTATATATAGTAGAAATGCTTTACCGAGCCCAATTTTTTTATCAAAATCGACAAACAAAGCAGGTTTATGCAACAAAATGTAAGAATTCTATGCATCCTGGATAAATTATACTTGATATTAGAAGCTGTTTGGTTAAAAATTCATTTTTTAGATTATGAGGATCTTCCATCCCCTTTCTTTGGAGTAGATCCTCATGTATCCCA
>CAXGRO010000262.1:0-7791 GCA_964012055.1 uncultured bacterium | reverse complement strand
CAATCAGCGCTTCGGTAGTTTCCTTACCGTCTTTAGTCACACCGCCCTGGTGGAGAGCAACCGCGAGGGCGGCTACCTGATCGATCCCGAAAACTACCAGGCCTTCGCCGACCACATTCACCACTACTTCGCCCTCTCACCCGTCGAAAAAGCAGAGATGAAAGACCAGGCCCGCGCCTACGTGCGCCGCGAGTACTCCTGGAAAAAAACCGCGCAACAATACCTCGACGTCTTTGAAGGAAGGATGTAAAAATGCACTACACCGAACTCGACACCCCCGCCCTGGCCGTGCACCTGGAGGTGCTGGAAAACAACATCAACACCCTGCAAAAGGCCTGCGACGACCTCGATATCGACCTCAGGGTACACACCAAAACCCACAAAACCCCGGCCATCGCCCGCATGCAGATCGCCGCCGGTGCCATCGGCATCGTCAGCCAAAAAGTGGGCGAAGCCGAGGCCATGGCCGACGGCGGCATAGAGGACATCCTCATACCCTACAACATCGTCGGCAAAGCCAAACTCGAGCGCCTCAGCAAATTGGTGCGCAGCGACAAGGCCACCATCACCGTGGCCGCCGCCTCGGCCGCCACCGTCGAGGGCCTGTCGCAACAGGCCGCCCGCGACGGCTACACCCAGCGCGTCATTGCAGAAATGGACTGCGGCAGCCACCGCTGCGGCGTGCAATCGCCCCAGGCCACCCTCGAACTGGCCCAGCTCATCGACCAATCGCCCGGTCTGCAGTTCATGGGCGTGATGACCTACGCCAGTGGCGACGGCGTGGGCCCCTACATCGACGAGGTCCGCGACCTCACCGCCAAAGCCGGCCTCGAGCTGGCCATCGTCAGCGGCGGCGGCACCGGCAGCCAGGAATTTTGCAAATCGATCAACTGTACCGAAACCCGCATCGGCTCCTACGCCTACGAGGGCATGACCCGGGTGGGCAAGCGCGACGATTTGCACCCCAGCCGCTGCCCCCTGCGCGTCGTGGTCACCGTGGTCAGCAACGCCGTGCCTGGACAGGTCATCGTCGACGCCGGCCAAAAGGCCTTCACCAGCTACGCGCCGGTGCCCTACGGCTACTGCGACCAGCACCCCGAAATCTTTCTCAAGGGCATGTCGGTGGAGCACGGCCACGTCGACATCACCCCCTCGTCCCACGATTTTCAGGTGGGCGAAGTGCTCTCCTTCATCCCCCTGCACGGCGGCATGACCACCAACCTCTACAACCGCATGTACGCGCTGCGCGGCGGCGAGGTGGTCGACGAATGGGAAATAAGCGGCCGCGGCCGCGCCCAATAAACGCAACCGTCTTCACATTACTACCATCTATAACAACAGAAAACTAAATCTCTTTAACCCCGGAGTCCCGCTATGGAAGTTCAAACGCAGATAATAGACGTCGACCAGAGCAATTTTGAAGAAGTGGTGCTGCAAGGTTCCCAGGAGCGCGTCATCGTCGTCGACTTCTGGGCGCCGTGGTGCGGGCCCTGCCGCACCCTGGGGCCCATCCTCGAAGAAGTGGTCACCTCGCTGGGGCCGGGCATCGCCCTGGCCAAAATCAACGTCGACGAAAACCAGCAATTGGCCGCCACCTTTCGCGTGCAGGGCATCCCCGCCGTCAAAATTGTCCAGGACGGCCAATTGGTACAGGAGTTCACCGGCGCCCTGCCCAAAGAAGAAATAGACGCCCTGCTGCGCCCCCTGGTCGGCGACGTCCAGCAGTTCCACGACGGCGACGACCTGCTGGAACGCGGCGCCGCCCTCTTGCAAATGGGCGATACCGCCGCCGCCGCCCAGTGCTACAACCAGCATTTGGAAGACCACCCCGAAGACGGCCAGGCGCTGGTGGGCCTGGGCCGCGTCCACCTCGCCACCGGCGACTTTACCGCCGTGCAAGAAGTGGTCAATTTGGTGGACGAAACCGCCTCAGAATACAACGTCGCCCAATCCCTGCTCAAGCAGATCGAATTCCACCAGTCCTGCGCCCAGGCCGGCGGCCGCGCCGCCTGTGCCCAAAAAATGCTGGCCGACCCCGAAAACCTCGACGCCCGTTACCAGTTTGCCTGCTGCGCCGCCGCCGAAGGCGACTACCCCGCCGCCCTCAAGGAGTGGCTGGAAATCGTGCAGCGCCGCAAAGACTACGGCGACGGTGCCGTCAAAGACGCCATGGTCTCCATCTTCCACCTTTTGGGGCGCAATAACGATATCGTCGGCGAGTACCCGCGCCTGCTGCACCGCGCCCTCTACTAGGCTAGAATAGATTAACACTTAGCCTATTCTAGCCGGCTTGCAAATAACCCATGAGCGAACCCCAACTCGATCTCAGCGGCTCGCAAATCCTCATAGTCGACGACGTGCCGTTCCAGCTGGCTGTTTTGCGCAACGAACTCGAAAGTGCCGGCTACGTGGTCACCACTGCCACCAGCGGCGAGGAGGCGCTCAATACCGCGCCTGCAAAGCCAGGACCAAACCTTTATCTCGTTCCACAGCCAGATCGATCGACGGCCACGCCAAAATAGAAGAGGGCACCCTCTCGGTACAACCGGTGCTGCGCATTTTTGGCGACGTGGACGCCAACACCGGCCACATCACCGCCAAACACGATGTGCACATAAGTGGCTCGGTGAGCCCGGGCTACGAAATCAAATCGGGCGGCAGCGTCTTTATTGGCGGCAAGGTAGAAGAGGGCACTCAAATTCACGCCCAAGGCAATGTAATTGCCGCCGAAGGCGTTTTTGGCAGCGAAACCAAAGTAGTCGCCTTTGGCAACGTGGAAACCCGCTGCGTGCAGCAGAGTTCCATACTGGCGCGCGGCAATATCTCGGTGGGTAGCCACATCGTGCAGGCGTACCTGCGCAGCGGCAGCCGCATCGAGGTGGGCACCGAAGAAGCAGGCGGCACCATCGCCGGCGGCAAGGTCATTTCCAGCCGCAGCATAACCGCCGGCCGCATTGGCACGTCCACCGGCGAGAGCACTGTGGTGGAGATTGCCCTGGAGCTCAAACTGGCGTCGCGTCTCAAAAAGATGCGCAGCAGTGTCGACTTTTGCAACACCAACATCCTACGCATTTTCCGCACCCTGGGCCTGGGCCAACTCAATCCGGTAGAGGTACGCGATTTGGTTCAGCGCACGCCGCCGTCAAAGCGCGAGCACATTCAGGACATGCTGGAAAAGTTGACGAGCCTGGTGGAAACCCGCAAAAAATCGCTCCGCCTGCAAAAAGAGCTGGAAGAGCAGAGCGCCGAATTCATCGAGCGCGGCCACATTGAGGTGAGCGACCAGGTGTTTGCCGGCAGTCAGATCCGCATGGGCGACGAGGTCTTGGAGATTCCCCAAGATTTGGAGGCGTCGGAATTCATTTTCTCCGGCGACGGCATTCAGATTTTGCCGCCCGAAACTGAGGATCAAGATGAAGTAGATTAGATCTCAGCAAGGCCAGCGGAATAGATCGAACTTCTATTCGTAGCCGTGTTCTCTCACCGCATCCTCATCCAAGCCCATAAAGTGAGCAATCTCGTGCACCAGGGTCACTTCAATCTCGTACTCCAAGTCATCAGGGTCTGGAAAATCCTCCACCAGAGGCCCCTGGAACACATAAATCACCGCCGGCAAATCCCCCGAATCCTCCACGTGCCGCTCCTGCAACGGCGTCCCCTCAAACAACCCGTACAACATTTCTTCCCTATCCCCCGTCATCTCCTCCACCACATCCGGATTGGGCCACTCCTCCACCAGTACCGCCACATTCTCCATCGCCTCCCTAAACCGCTGGGGAATCCTCCCCAACGCCTCATCAACCAACTTCTCGAAGTACCTACGCCTCATACATTACCACATCGACTTCCTATCCCCCCAAGGCCTCCCCCTCAACACCTCTTCATTCATCTCCGTCCCCCACCCCACCCCCGTCGGCATCTTCATCCACCCATCCACAATCTCCGGATTGTTCGTCGTCATCTCCTCGCGCCACGGCACATCGTCAATATCTATCTCCATAATGCGCACATTGGGCAACACCCCACACAAACTCGCCCCAATAAACGACGACAAATGGCTGTAGTAATTGTGCGGCGCCAAATTAAACTGGTAGACCTCGGCCAAATTGCCCACCTGCTTGGACGGCACAAAACCGTTCCAGGCGATGTCCACCATAAAAACGTCGGCGGCGCGCAGCTCAAAATAGGGAATAAACTCGCGCATGTAGATGAGATTCTCCCCCGTGCAAATGCGCGTATCCGTCGACTCCTTAATCTCCAGCATCGCCTCCGGCTCGTACATGTCGATCTCCAGCCACAGCAAATTGTACGGCTCCAACACCTTGGCAATGCGCTTGCAGGCCTCGGGTTTAAAATTAAAATTGAGATCCAGGTTGATGTCGACCTCGGGCCCCACCGCGTCCCTAAAGGTGCCGATGAGCGTCTCAATGTGCCCCAGCAATTGCGTCGACAGATTGCCGTCGGTGCCGCCCGGCCCCGCTTCAAAGCCGGGAAAATAGGCCGTCGCCGGGTCGCCCGGAAAAACGATATTGGTCTTCAGCGCCGTAAAGCCGCGTTCCACCACCTCGCGGCCCAGAGCGGCAATGTCGTCCATCGTGCGAATCGGCGCCGTGTCTTCCAGGTACTCGTGGTACAGCGCTCGGCTGGTGCTGCAGTGCGACCAGTAAACTCGCACCTCCTCCCGCGTCTGCCCGCCGAACAACTCCACCACCGAAATTCCCAGCGCCCGCGCCTTGATGTCGATCAGCGCCAGTTCGATGCCGGCGATGCCCTTGGCGGCGACGCCGCCCGGGCTCTGGCGCGAGCCGCGAATCATGTCCCCAAAGCGCATCTCGTGGGCGCGCGGATCCTGGCCGATGAGCAGCGGTTTCATGTCGTGCACCACACCGGCCACGCCCCAGGGATTTTTGCCGTCACTGCACTCGCCCCAGCCGGTGATACCCTCGTCGGTCTCCACTTTAACGAATGTCCACGGGCGCCAGCCGGCGTCCACTACAAAAGTCTCTACCTCAGTAATTTTCATGGTACATCCTCAGGGTTGATGATTTGTATTGACCGGCGCCTCGCCTTTTTCCAAAAAACGCTCGAGCGTATTTTGTGTCGCCGGGTTGGTGCGAAAATCGGCGATCCACGGCTCGCGAAAATACGCTTGCTTCTCGCGCGGCAAGGCGTCCATCACTGCGGGCGAAATGTTCAATCTGTGCCAGTGGGTGGCCAGGTGGGAATAGGCGTTGAGCACCGCGACGCGCGGGGTGTCGCTCTTCCAGGGTGGGCCGGCGTGGCACAAATTTTCGGTAAAAAAGACAGCGCTGCCGGCCGGGCATTCGTAGCTACACAGAAACTCGCTGCGCTGGCCCTCTTCCAGCGACATGTGGTCGGGGTGCATGGGAAAGTTGGCCTTGTGGCTGCCCGGTATGAAGTGGGTGCCGCCGTCTTGCTTGCCGACGGCGGTCAACTCGAAAACCACCCGCACCATGCCGGCGTGGATGCGGCCGTTCTGAAAGCGATAGCCAAAGATGGGGTCGATCTGGTTGGGGCCACCGCCGTGCAATTCGCCATGGCGTTCGCCTTTTTGGCGCCAGATGCAGTAGGTGCCTTCCATGCGCACGTCGGGGCCGATAATTTCGTGCAGTACTTCCATGACCTTGGGGTGGTCGATGAGCAGGCTGGCGGCGGCGCCGGGCATGGCGCTTTCTTCTGGGGACAGCGAATCGGGGTCGTGATGGATGCGGTCAATCTGGTCGACAATAGCGGCGATTTCGTCGGCTTCCAAAATGGCCGGGCGGATGAGGAAGCCGTTGAGGTCAAAGCGAAATTTTTCTTCGTCGGTCATGCCCATGAGTCTGGTCTCCTGATTTTTTTCTTAATCTTGAATTTAGTGCGGTTGATGAGCGTTTGCCTGGAGGCCCTGGGGGTGGCGGCTTTGCCTCTGGTGCTTTGTGAGTCCCAAGGGCGGCCTGCCCGGCCCAACACCCCCGACCAGGCCCCCACAAAGCACCGCCGGCAAAACCGTCACCCCCAGGGGCCAGAAAACATATGGTTCATTACTGCGCTGGTTACAATAAAGTGGGCGATACAAAAACGACTATTCTCTATGTCTGATCAATTGGGCGCTCCAAGTCCAGCTTGAATTTTATAAAAATAAACCTCGGCACGGCCTCCGAGTTCCAATTCCCCCTGGTTGGTAAAGGTACCGATGATATATCCGTCTTCCGTCACCGTTCGACACCCGCCAATCGAATACAACCTGTATTTCTCGTCGCTAGCCGCGTAGTCGTGCCAGGTCTCGCCGTCGTCGTAGCTGACCAGACAACCGAGACGGCCCCCGTAACTCGAGACGTAATACAGCGACGCACCCTTCTCATAGGGCCGCATCGCCAACAATCCATCCAGGCTCAGCAATGTAATCTCCTCGCCTTTAAACTCCGGCCAGATATGCTGCTCGCGCTTCCCGGATCGCACATGGTAGCGCATGTAGTGCTGGCGCGCCGGCTGATGTTGCGCCATGTAGAGAAAATGTAGCTTGCCGCCGCGGCTGACAAAACTCGCCAGCCAGGTGTGCACATCGTACTCGTCGTCCAGCACAATGCCGTCGCCGCCGCCGCCCTGGTCGGCCACCACCGGCACTTCCAAAGCGGTCCCGTCCATGAGCTGCCAGCTCTGCCCCCCGTCGCGCGACAGCATGTGGTGGATATCCCACCCGTGATTCTGCGTGGTCCAGGCCGCGTGCAACACATCCCCATCCATGTTCAAGAAGGGATATTGCAACACGGCATGCTCGCCGTGTTGCAGCAAGTTATACGACTGCTTCACCTGACCGTCGAGCCCCACAATATGAAATCTATTGTTGTGAGAAAAGAGATAGAGTTGTTCCCGTCCCCGGTCGAGAAACATGCTGTACTTGCCCGCCGCCCCCCCCGGGCACCGTGGTAATCGCCGGCTCGGCATAATCGTCGGCTGCCATAAAGCGATAGAGGTAGGCGTTGCCGTCGACAAAGTCCACCCGCATCAAATAGATATTGCCCGCCGCATCGGTCTCCAGCACCGGCGGGTTGGTGGCGTGCGTCGCCTCGTACACCACGCTAAACGTCGCGTCGCCGTCCACACTGCGCGACAGCCGCCACTGCTGTGAAGTGTACGCCTCATTGCGGCTGCGGATGTGCGCGGTAAATATGCCGTTGCGATTGGCCACCACCTTCTGGTTGTGACTCTGGAACGTCGCATAGCCGGTGGCCTGGCTATCGATGCGGGTAATCTCAATATTAGTCTGTCCTAACATCGCACCTCCTGCCTGCGCTTGCACCGCTTCCACCACCAATACGCCATACCCGATCAGCGCCCAGAATAACCAGACGTACTCCCAGTTTCTTTTATAGAACCGTTCTGCCAAAACAATCGCCATAGCTTTGATCCCATCAGAGCCATGCCACCCTGCTTAACCTGTTTACTTGACAGGTCCGCCACGGCGGTATAATCTAACGAATCCGCCAGAGGCAGGCCAACGGCTAGTCCTCTATTGACCCATTTTAAAAAGTCCAGAGAAGCAAAGAAACCAGGTAAAAATTTCATCGGTTCGCCCTCAAAAACCAACGAAAGGATTCAACATGGCATACTACGTCTACATCTCCGTATCGTCCGAACAGAAGATCATGCTGCACACCATGGATCCGGATACCGGCCAGCTCACCCTGCAGGAAAACATCGTGCTCGAAAACCCGCCCGGCCCCCTGTGCATGGACCCCACCCAACAATACCTCTACGCCGCCCTGGGCGGCTCCCCCCCCGCCATCG
>CAXGRO010000261.1:0-7804 GCA_964012055.1 uncultured bacterium | reverse complement strand
CTGCGCCGCCGGCGGCGCCCGCGCCGTCGAGTTCACCAACCGCGGCGACTTTGCCCACTAGGTTTTTGCCGAGGTCAACCAGCACGTGCTCGACAACAACCTCGACGTCATCATGGGCGTCGGCTCCATCGTCGACGCGCCCACGGCGGCGCTCTACATTGCCAACGGCGCCAACTTTGTCGTCGGCCCCCTGCTCAACGCCGAGGTGGCGCGCCTGTGCAACCGCCGCAAGGTGGCCTATTCGCCCGGCTGCGGCTCGGTGAGCGAGATCGCCCAGGCCGAGGAGTTGGGCGTGGAGATCGTCAAGGTATTTCCCGGAAGCGAGGTGGGCGGCCCCAGCTTCGTCAAGTCGGTTTTGGGGCCCTGCCCCTGGACCCGCATCATGCCCACGGGCGGGGTGGACGCCACACGCGAGAGTCTGCAGGCCTGGTTTGAAGCGGGGGTGGCTTGCGTGGGGGTGGGCTCTAAACTGATCACCAAGGAAGTCTTGGCAAGCGGCGATTTTGACGGGCTTGCCGAGAACGTGAAGCAGGTTGTCGGGTGGATCAAAGAGATTCGCGAGGGTATGGGATAGCAGCTCGACGCGATCTGGCCTGCGCAGTTACACCACCGTAGGTTTGGTGCGGGGTCTTGCCGACGGCGCTCACGCAGCGCGAAGGTCAGGTCCACCGCGACGACTGCGCCGAACTCTTCCTCGACACCAACCACGACTCGCGCACCTACTACCACGCCATCATCAACACCCTGGGCACCGTGCACGACAAGCGCGTCACAGCCTGAGACGGCGGCGGCATAAACCGCGACCCCAGCTGGAACGGCATCCAAAACCTGGCCGTCAACCTGCAAGACACCTACTGGATCCTGGAGATGGAAATCACCTCAGAACAATTGGACGGCGTCGAAATCAGCCCCGGACAAACCTGGGGTTTTAACGTCGCCCGCGTGCGCATCGCCAACGCCTACGAGTACGGCCAGTGGGCCCCCACCTACGGGTAGTCCCACTTCCCCGACCGCTTTGGTTTTCTGGTTTTCGAGTAATCCTTTCCCGATCGCTTTGGTTTTCTGGTTTCTGAGTAATACTTTATAGATCGATATAATGAGGTAAACGATCGCTGAGCGGAGAGGGGGTGGCCTCAGAGCGGATTCATTACCCCCGGAGCCCCAGGATTGCGGCTCCGGGGGTAATGAATCGAAGCCGGCCCGGACGGCCGGCGAGAGCCGAAGGCCGCCCAATTCTAAGAATTGAGCGTCATGAGCGAGAGGCCACCCCCTCTCCGCGTTACAACGCCAACGAAGGAATTACTATATGCAAGTCCTCATCATGACCGACATGGAAGGCGTCAGCGGCATCGTCGCCTGGGAGCAGGTCGGCGGCGGCGCCGCCATGTTCGAAGAGGGGCGCCGCCTCTACACCGAAGAAATCAACGCCGCAGTGCGCGGCGCCAAAGCCGGCAGCGCCCGGCGCATTGTGGTGGTCGACTGCCACGGCGCCGGCCAGGGCTGGTCCTTCAACTCGCTCATTCCCGACCAGCTCGACCCCGACTGCGAGTGGGTGGCCCACCACGCCTGGGGGCGCTACACCGAACTGTGGGAGGAGGGCTGCGACGCCTGCCTGCTGGTGGGCGTGCACGCGCGCAACAACACCCCCGACGGCGTACTGTGCCACACCATCTCGGGCGTGCAGTACCGCAACCTGTGGTTCAACGACGACCTGGTGGGCGAAACCGGGGGCAACGCCGCGCTCAACGGCCACTACGGCGTGCCCGTCGTGCTGGTAACCGGCGACGAGGCGGTGTGCCGCGAAGCGCGCGAACTGCTCGGCGACAACCTGCCCACGGTGGCGGTGAAAAAGGGGCTCAGCCGCTACAGCGCCCGCCAGATTGCGCCGGTGCGGGCGCGCCAGATGATTGAAGACGGCGCCAAGAACGCTCTGCAAAACCTCGAAGTCGTGCCGCCCTACGTGCCGGATCAGCCCACCACCATCAAAATCGAAGCGGGCAGCGTCGACAAACTGGCCGACTTCAAAGGCCGCGCCGGCGTCGAAATCACCGGGCCGCTCACCGCCGAGAGCCGCGCCGCAGACTGGATAACGGCGTGGAACCAGTTCTGGCCCTTCCCCTAAAATCTCGACGGGACACTCGGGCAAAATAACCGGCTCATATGTTCAACCTGCCCCGCTCTGCCCGCCGAGGCCCAGGCGCCGGTCACCTTCTCAGGCTGCTCTTATTTTGTACTGGGTGAAACTTCGCTCTTCGACCTACCACCCTCTGCCACAGCAGCCAACCCCAAACTGAGCAAATTGGCCCCTTTCTCCAGCACGCTGACCGTCAACAATAAACCAGCCATAGAAGCAGCAGTGAAATCAATCCACCCCGCCATTTGCAACCCGACTCCCGCAAAAACGAGATCGCGTTGGGGCAAAAAAGGAATGCGATAGAGGACAATCTGCGCCGCCAGCAAAGTAAACCACGCCTTTAGCGGCACGTCTGGATACACCACCATCCACTGCACCACCTGCAGCACTTGCAAAACTAGCAGGCGGCCGACGTGCAGGGCCAGAATCTTCTTCAGAGTTTCCGCAGGGAGAAAAAGGATGTAGTGGCGAAATTTGAAGACGGCATACCCCAAACCCACCGCGCCCAACACAACCGCCAAACTATAAGACACATAAGGCCGCGTCAGCCCTTCGGGCAAGACGAGCAAACCCGTGAAAAGCGCGCCGGCGAGCAAAAGTCCAGCCACCGCCGTAGACGCGGCAACAGAGGCGAGCACACTGTCCTTGATGGTAGCCAGCAGCTGCCGTTCGGGCAGGTCAACGCGTTGGCGCGCCCATACGAACAGATAGGCTTCGCCCGAATAATCGACCAGAGACCTGCTGTACACTCTCTTTTTTAATAAGGGAAAAAAAACTCTGTGCGGCGGCATATTCCACACCATGGAATAGACGACCGACTCAAAAACGGGCAGCGTGAGGTACATGATCGCAAACAAGACATAAAACCAAATCGTCGCCGGCGCCGCCGCCCACACCTCCATCCAGCCGATCTCGCCGAGCTGCTCTACCAGGTAGAGGACGATGCCCAGGGTAAACAAAACGCCGCCCACGCGCACCACCCGCTGGCCTGCGGCAGTGCGCCAGAACGGCACGCGGCGCGCACCTCCGTCGACCTCTTCCACCATCACACCGCCCTTATCTCAAACGCCGCCGCCATCAGCGCTCGGGTGTACTCGGTCTGCGGCCGCTCAAAAACTTCCGCCGCCGGGCCCTGTTCCACCACCACCCCGTCCTTCATCACAATCAACTCGTTGGCCAGCGCCCGCACCACGCGCAAATCGTGGCTGATAAAGAGGTAGGCCAGCTGGTGGCGCTCTTGCAATTGGCGCAGCAGTTCGACAATTTGCGCCTGCACCGTCATATCGAGGGCGCTGGTGGGTTCGTCCAGCACTACAAAGCGCGGCTTGAGCACCATGGCCCGCGCAATGGCAATGCGCTGGCGCTGGCCGCCCGAAAACTCGTGCGGGAAGCGGTCCATAGTGGCCGGGTCCAAGCCCACTTCAGCCATGGTTTCGGCCACCAATTGGCGGCGCTCGTCGTAGTTGCCGCCCAGTTCGTGAATGAGCAAACCCTCCTCGATAATCTGAAACGCCGACAATCGCGGGCTCAGCGAGCTGAAGGGGTCCTGAAAAACGATCTGCATCTGCCGCCGCAGCGGCCGCAATTCCTTGCTGCCCAAGCCCTGTATATTGGCGCCCTCAAAGGCGACGGGGCCGTCGCTGGCAATCAGCCGCAGCAGCGCCATGCCCAACGTCGTCTTGCCCGAGCCCGACTCGCCCACCACGCCCACGGTTTGGCCGGCGCGCACCGCCACGTCGACGCCGTCCACCGCCTTGACGTGCGCCACGGTGCGGCGCAACACGCCGCGCTTGATAGGGAACCACACTTTTAGGTTGTCGGCCTGCATGGCGACGGGGGCGCTGGTGTCAATAGAAGCCGGCGCCCCCTTGGGCTCGGCGGAGAGCAGCTTTTGGGTGTAGGGGTGCTCGGGCTGCGCAAAGAGGCGCCGGGTGGGGCCGCTCTCGACGACCTCGCCGCCGGTCATCACGTAGACGCGTTCGCTCACGTGGCGCACAATGCTCAAATCGTGAGTGATGAGCAAAATGGCCATGCCCAGCCGCTCCTGCAAAGAGCGCAGCAATTGCAAAATTTGCGCCTGAATAGTCACGTCCAGCGCCGTGGTGGGCTCGTCGGCAATCAGCAGGTCGGGCTCGTTGGCCAGGGCCATGGCAATCATCACGCGCTGGCGCTGGCCGCCCGACAGCTGGTGCGGCCAGGCGTCGAGGCGCTCTTCCACGTTGGGCAATTGCACCAATTCGAGCAACTCGATCGCGCGGCTGCGGGCCTGCCCGCGCGTCAAGCCGCGGTGCAAAATCAACATCTCACTGATTTGTTTTTCGATGGTGTGCAGCGGGTTGAGCGAGGTCATGGGCTCCTGGAAAATCATCGAGATGCGGTCGCCGCGTACGGCGCGCAAGCGCTCGGGGCTGGCGCCCAGCAACTCCTCGCCGCCAAAGAGAATGCTGCCGCCGGGGTGCGAGGCGCGCGGGTAGGGCAGCAATTGCAAAACCGACAGCGCCGTCACCGACTTGCCCGAGCCCGACTCGCCCACCAGCGCCACGGTCTCGCCCTTTTCCACCGTCAGCGAGGTGCTTTTCACCGCCTCCACGTCGCGGCCCTCCACGTGGAAGGTCACGCTCAGGTCTTTGATCTGTAGCAGGCTCACGCCTCTTCCTCCCGGGCAAAATTTTTGCGCGCGTCAAAGGCGTCGCGCACCGCCTCGCCGATAAACACCAGCAGCGACAACATGACGGCCAGCACCAGAAAGGCGGTAAAACCCAGCCACGGCGCCTGCAAATTGCGCTTGGCCTGGTTGAGCAACTCGCCCAGGGAAGGCGAGCCGGGCGGCAGGCCAAAGCCCAGAAAGTCGAGCGACGTCAGCACCGTCACCGAGCCGGTCAGGATAAACGGCAGAAAGGTCAGGGTGGAAACCATGGCGTTGGGCAGCACGTGGCGGTACATGATCTTGGTGTCGCTCAAGCCTAAAGCGCGGGCGGCGCGCACGAAGTCGAAATTGCGCGCCCGCAAAAACTCGGCACGCACCACGCCCACCAGGTTCATCCAGCTGAAGAGCAACATCAACCCCAACAGCCACCAGAAATTGGGCTCTACTACGCTGGCCAGAATGATCAGCAAATAGAGGGTGGGCAGGCCCGACCAGATTTCGATGAAACGCTGGAAGACCAGGTCGATCCAGCCGCCAAAATATCCCTGCACGGCGCCGGCGGCAATGCCCACAATGGAACTGAACAAAGTCAAAGCCAAACCAAAGAGCACCGAAATTCTAAAGCCGTAGAGCAGGCGGGCCACCACGTCGCGCGCCTGGTCGTCGGTGCCCAGCCAGTTTTCCGCCGAGGGCGGCGCCGGCGCCGGCTGCTTTAGGTCGTAGTTAATGGTATTGTAGGTGTAGGGCACCGGCGGCCACAAGATCCAGCCCTTTTCCTCGATCAATTCTTTGGCATAAGGGTCGCGGTACTCGGTCTCGGTTTCAAAGTCGCCGCCAAATGCCGTTTCGGGATAAACGACCAGTACCGGGAAGTAAAACGAGCCGTCGTAGCGCACCAGAATGGGTTTGTCGTTGGCGATGAATTCGGCCGGCAAACTCAAGAGAAAGAGCGCCAAAAAAATCCACAGGCTCCAATAGCCACGGCGGTTGCTCTCAAAATTTTCCAGCCGGCGGCGGTTGAGGCGCGACAGGCGCACCCCCATAAAGCGGTCGATTTCGGGCGGCGGCGGCATGACGGCGCGGGCTTCGCTCATCTCACACCTCCCTGCTGTCGAAGTCGATGCGGCGATCGACCAGGGTGTAGGTCAAATCGCCGATCAACTGCATCACCAGGCCCAGCAAGGTGAAAAAGTAGAGGGTGGCGAACATCACCGGGTAGTCGCGGCCGATGGCCGCCTCGTAGCCCAGCAAACCCAAACCGTCAAGTGAGAAGATGATTTCGATAAGCAGCGAGCCGGTAAAAAAGATGTGCACAAAAGCGCGCGGGAAGCCGGCGATAACGATGAGCATGGCGTTGCGAAAGACGTGGCCGTAGAGCACTCGCTTTTCGCTCAGGCCCTTGGAGTAGGCCGTGGTGACGTATTGTTTGTTAATCTCATCCAGGAATGAATTTTTGGTCAGCAGGGTGAGATTGGCAAAGCCACCGATGACCAGGGCAAAGATGGGCAGGGCCAGGTGCCAGAAGTAATCGCCCACCTTGGCCAGCAAACCCAATTCGTCCCAATTAGACGAAGTCAAACCGCGCAGCGGGAAGAGGTCGAGGTAATGCCCGCCGGCAAAGAGCACGATGAGTAAAATGGCAAAGAGAAAGCTGGGCACGGCGTTGCCCACCACAATTACCGCCGAGGTCCACACGTCAAAGCGCGAGCCGTCGCGCACCGCTTTGGCGACGCCCAGGGGGATCGAAATGCAATAGATTAACAGCGTGCTCCACAGGCCCAGCGAGATCGACACCGGCATCTTTTCCAACACTAAGTCGACCACATCCTGGTCGCGGTAAAAGCTCTCGCCAAAGTCAAAGCGCACGTATTGCCCCAGCATCTGCACAAAGCGCTCGGGGGCCGGTTTGTCAAAACCGTACATGCGCTCCAATTCCAAAATGAGATCCGAGTCGAGTCCCTGCGCGCCGCGGTATTTGCTGCTGATGGGGTCGCTGCCGCCCCCTTGCCGCGTCAACTCCATGCTCTCCATGTCGCCGGCGCCGCTGACGCGCGCCGTGGCGTCGGTGGCGTGTCCCTGCAAGACGGCGATCATCTGCTCTACCGGGCCGCCGGGTGCCGCCTGTATAATGACAAAGTTTATGAGCATGATGCCGAACAGGGTCGGGATCATTAAGAGCAGGCGGCGGACGATATAGGCGAGCATAAATCTATATTCTGTGTGTACTGAATTAATGTCTTATCGACGATAGGCGGTTGTGGCAATTAGCGCAGTCAAAGAGGATCGGGCGGGGATCTTGCCGGCGGTGCTTTGTGGGGGCTGGGCCGGGGGTAAAGGGTGGCCGGGAATCACAGCCCGCTAGGGCTGTGGGGGTGTTGGGAAGGGCAGGCCGCCCTTGGGACTCACAAAGCACCAGAGGCAAGATCCCCGCCCAATCTACGGTGACATAACTGCCTTAGCGCGTTCGGCGTCGTACCACCAATCGAGGTGCAGGGAACCGCGGCCGACGTACTTGGGGGGGGTGTCTGGCTTGCCGAATTTGTTCCAGTAGACCACGCGGTGGCTGCGGATATGCCAGTTGGGGATGACATAGTGGCCCCACAGCAATACGCGATCGAGGGCGCGGGTGTGGTCTACCAGGCTCTGGCGGCTCGGCGCGGCGATGAGTGACTCGATCAACTCGTCAACTACCGGGTCTTTAATGCCGGAATAATTGCGCGTGCCCGGGGTGTCGGCCGCATCCGAGCCCCAGTAAATGCGCTGCTCGTTACCCGGACTTTGCGACTGGCCCAAACTGACCACGGTGACGTCAAAGTCGTATTCCTGTAAACGATTCTGGTATTGGGAACCGTCCACCATGCGAATGTTCGACTCGATGCCCAGGCGCTCCAAACTCTTCTGCAAGGGGCCGACAATGCGCTCGAACGCCGGCGAGCGCATGAGGAACTCGATGTTCATCACCTCGCCACTGGCGGTGTGGGTCAAGGCGTTGTCCACCACCTTCCAGCCGGCCTCTTCCAACA
>CAXGRO010000260.1:0-7820 GCA_964012055.1 uncultured bacterium | reverse complement strand
GCGCCGGCGCCCGGGTTTGCCCCAGGACGTGGGGGCGCTGGTGGAAAAGCTCGAGAAGGATCGTACCGTGGTGCGTCTGGTGAATTTAAATCTCAACGAAAAGCGTGAGTTGATCGTGCAGGCGGGGGTGTTTGGCGAGCACCGTTTTGCCGGCGTCAAATTTTGTGGGCGCACTAGTGAGTGGCCCGGAGATTTGGGCGGGTATGCGGGGACGGCGGCGGCGGCGGAGGTGGAGATGGAGGAGCGGCGGGTTGAGGTGAATGGGAGGCATTTGAGTGTGGAGTTGTTGCCGTCGACAGAGGTTGTACTGGATTTGCAGACGGAGCGGTTTGTCCATGAGGCGTCTTATGGTTGTGGGCCGTTTTAATTAGTCGAGGAGAAGAGACCATGTCTTTGAAAATAGGTGTGGTTGGTACTGGCAATGTGGCGCAGCGCAATTACGTGCCCTGTTTGGCCGAGGAAGAAGATGTGACGTTGGGGTATTACAACCGCACGCGCGCCAAGGCCGAGACGGTGGCGGAGGCCTATGGGGGGCAGGTGTTTGAATCGATGGAGGAGTTGGTGGGGTGGGGGCCGGATGCCGTTTTTGTATTGACGCGGGAGACCGAGCGGCTGGAAGCGGCGACGGCTTTGCTTAAGTTGAAATCGCGGCGTTTGTTTTTTGAAAAGCCGCTGGTGGCGCAGCACGGACAGGAAGACGTGCGGGAGGAGGATTTTATTGCCGCCCGGGCACTGTTGCAGGATGCCGCCGCGTGCGGCTGTGAGACGGCGATGGTGTTTAACTACCGCTTTTTTGACCAGTCGTTGCGCGCCAAAGAGATTATTGCCGAGCGCGCCTTTGGGCGGGCGGTTAATATTACCGGGTTGATCCACTACGCCTGCTGGAGTCACGGGATTGATCTGGTCCACCATTTTGCCGATCCCATCGTCGAGCTGACGGCGCTGCAGAGCGCACAGGTGCGCGGCGATCGCATGGCGGCGCGGGATGTGACAGCGGCGTTTCGCACCGAGGCCGACGCTACGGGTACCTTGATTGGGACATCGGCGCTGGCTTGGGAATTTACCCTCTTTGAATTGACGTTTAATTTTGCGGGGGGGCGCATTCACTTCAGGGATCTGGACGGGGACATGGAGGTGCTCACTAGCGGCAGCGCCCAGCACGAGGTGTACGGCATCGCCCGCGATCGTTCGCGCTGGGACCAGTACAATGCCTCGTTTACCAAATCGACGGTGGCGTATTTGGAATCTTTGCGCCAGGGACAGCCGCCGCCGGTGCCGGGGGTGGCCGGGCTACGAGAATTGCAGGTGGAGGCGGCGATAAAACGCTCCATCGCCCAACGGCGGCCCGTCGATTTGGCGGCGGAGCTTCCTCTGGAATTATAGAACTGATAATGCGATCCGTATTGTTGCAGGGGCAGAGCAAGGTCGCTTGCGTCGACGCGCCCGAGCCGGCGCCGGGGCCTGGCGAGGTAGTGGTGGCAACCCGAGTGTCGGCGCTGTGCGGCAGCGAATTGAAGGCGTACCGCGGCGAGGGCAAGGCAGAGGGCAATTCGGGCCACGAAGCCGCCGGCGTGGTGGCGCGCCTGGGGGCGGAGGTCACCCATCTGCGGGAAGGTCAGCGCGTTGGGGTGAGCGCCATAGGCGGGTGCGGTCGGTGTTCCTATTGCAGTAAGGGCCAGTACACCTGGTGCCCGGAGCGCACCTACCACGGCTCCATGCACGCCGAATATTTTGTCGCCGCTGCTCACGCTTGCCACCCGCTGCCCGACGACCTGTCTTGGGAGGTGGGGTTGTTGATCTCGGGAGACGGGTTTGGCGTGCCCTACCACACTTCGACCAAATTGAACAACGAGCCCATCGAGCAGATCGCCGTTTTTGGCATGGGACCCATAGGCTTGGGCAATACCTTGATGCAAACGCATCTGGGTCGCCAGGTAATTGCCGTGGACGTCGTAGCGCAGAGATTGGAGCTAGCCCGGGCTATGGGCGCGGCGCACGTGGTGCGGGCTGGCGCCGAGGTGGACGCGGTTGAAGCGGTGCGCGATTTGACCGGGGGCAGGGGCGCCGACGTCTGCATCGAAGCCGCCGGCCGGCCCCAAACCGCCAAGCAGTGTTTTGCCGCGGTGCGCACCGCCGGTACCGTGGTTTTTAACGGCGAACAGCCGGCCGTGGAGCTGTCGCCCAGCGAAGATTTTATCCGCCGTGACATTACCGCGCTGGGCTCGTGGTATTATCACTTTAGCCAGTTTGCCGACATGCTCCAGCTCTATCGCCAGGGGCTGGACATAGATCGCCTCATCACCGACCGCTTGCCGTTGCAGGAGGCTGCCGAGGCCTTCCGCTTGATGGCGGCCGGGCAGACCGGCAAGGTCGTTTTGTATGTCGGAGAATCTCCGTAAAAATAAAAACCGCCATATCTCTATGACTTTTACCGCGAGGAAAAAATGACAGACGATTCTCGATTCAGTGGGGTGCTGTCTCCGGTCGTGACGCCTTTTGGCGACAATTTGCAACCGGACGGGCAGCGCCTGGCCAAGCACTGCCGCTGGCTGCTGGACAATGGCGTGGGGCTGGCGGTTTTTGGCACCAATTCCGAAGCCAACTCGCTGTCGGTGGCCGAGAAGAGGGCATTGCTCGACACCTTGGTAGAGGCCGGCCTGCCGCCCGGGCGCATGATGCCGGGCACCGGATGTTGCGCGCTGTCCGACTCGGTCGAATTGACGCGCCACGCCGTGGGGGCGGGGTGCGCCGGCGTGCTGATGTTGCCGCCCTTCTATTATAAGGGCGTTTCCGATGAGGGCTTGTACCGAAATTTTGCCGAAGTGATCGAGCGGGTGGGCGACGCGCGCTTGCGCATTTATTTATATCACATTCCGCCGGTGGCGCAGGTGCCCATCACTTTGGGGCTGATCGAGCGCCTGTTAAAGGCCTATCCCGGAACGATCGCCGGCGTCAAGGACAGCTCCGGCGATTGGGACAACACCCGCGCCATGCTCGAGCAGTTTCAGCCGCAGGGTTTTGACGTGTTTGCCGGCAGCGAGACTTTTCTGCTGGCCACCCTGCGCGGCGCCGGCGCCGGCTGCATCAGCGCCACCGCCAATGTCAACCCGGGCCCCATCGCCCGCCTGGCCAGCACCTGGGAGCAGCCCGATGCCGACGACCAGCAGGCGGCGCTGGATGCGGTGCGCGGCATCTTTCAAAGCTACGTCATGATTCCCGCGCTCAAGGCCGCCATCGCCCACTACGCCAACGACGCGCAGTGGATCGGGGTGCGGCCGCCGCTGGTGGGGCTCGACGAAGGGCAGCGCGCCGAGTTGATTAGTGCGCTAGACGGCGCCGGCTTTTCTATGCCGGGTCTGGGAAACTGAAAAGGGAGAGCGCAGCTCTGATAGTTTGGACAGAATGGCGCTGTTGCGCCGTCAAAATCGGATGGGAGAATCCTCTGGAGTATTTGTTATATTAAGTACGGCCTAGACAATTTTGACAACGGTTATGGCACATGATTGATGACGTCCCCCCAAATTGCCTGCACGACCTTTTGCGCCCGGAAGTGTTAAACGCCTTTGATCGCGAGGGTTTTTGGGTGTGGGAGGGCATTTTGACCGAGGCCGGACGAAAGCAGTGGACGGCGAGTCTGCAAAAGCTGCAGCAAATGAACGATTACATCGTCATGAACACCGACTGGGGCGCCATCGACTTTGCGGCGCGCGGGCTGGAGTCGCCGCTACCGGAGCATATCACTCCGGAGTACCTGGCCACCAATTGCGGCGGTTCCGAACAGATGAAATTCATGCCGCCCGACCTGCGCCAGTACATGTACAACTACGGGTTCTGGGGTCCCGGTCCCGAGCTGGCGACGGACGGTTTTGTATCGCAGGGCCTCTTCCCGGAATATTTTCCGCCCGCCTACGACGATTTTATGCTCGACATCGCCACCAGCCACCCGCAGATGATGGAGTTACACGGCAAATTGCTGGGCGATCGTTTTTTAATGGACCACTTCATCATGCTCAACCGCGACCCCGGCCCCAGGGGCCGGCGCTGGCACGCGCACCAGTATAGGGACGGGCAGTACGAAGTGGAGGACGACATTGGCGACGGCCACGCCCTGACCACCGAATTTTTACCGCAGCAGTGCGTCCGCACGCTGTGTTACCCGGACGGCGCCACCGTGGAGGACGGCGCCGAACTGGCGCTGATCCCGGGCGCCCACCTCTACCGCACTCCGTTCAAGTGGAGTGTAACGCGTACCGACGGCGACGCCGAAATGGAGGCGGGCTGGCTTAAAGGCAAGGTCCATGCCTTTACCGGCGAGCCGCTGCAAATCCGCCGCTTTTCACTGCCCCCCGGCAGCATGGCGTCTTTTGTGCACCACATGCCGCACCACTTAGGTTACCGCCAGCCACACGCCCCGTCCGCTGGGGCCTGTTGCAGGCCTACTGCACCCCAGATTTCAAGGCCCCGCCGGCCAAGTGGTCGAGCGGCACGCCGGCCCATTGGGCCGAGCGCATGGAGGCGGCGGACAAACTCTCGGCGGTGGCGCGCTGGGTGTGTCAGGCGGACAATCCGACCGAATAATTGTCAGTGTAGGAGACGTAATATGAGAGGGTATACTCTAAAGATATTGTTTATCGTTGCACTGTTCTCGAGTGCTGGTTGGGGACTGACCGTTTATCGGATCGGCGGGCCGTCGCCGCAGGAAATAGAGAGCGTCGACTACGTCCACTTGAGCTGGGAGGCATCGTTTTTGGACATCCATGGCCAGGCGGAAGGTCTGCTGTTTGAGGGAGGCAGTATGCAGCCGATTCGGGTGTCACCGGATGAGAACCTGTCTCTCACGGCCAGGGACAGGCGGGGCGGCCCCAAGAGCGCCCGCTTCGGTCCGGGCGGTTTATTGGAGGGGGAGAGCGAAGTGAGCGACCGGATTGCCGACGGCGATTCGACGACGGTCTTTAAAAATATAGATTCGCCGCACGTAGGTGCATCGGTGGTGCTGATTGTGGATTTGGGCGGGCGCTTTCCGGTGAATCGAGTGCGCTTCTACCCCTCGCCGCAATTCCCCAAAAGCTTTGTCGAACAATACCTGGTCAGGCTGTTCGACGGCGAGGAGGACGAGATCATCGAGACGGTCACCGACAACCGCTCGCAGTTTGTCGATGTCACCTTTCCGCCCCGGGCGGTGGATCGGGTGTTGATGACCATGGCCTTCCGCCAGCGCGACTGGGAAATTGCCGAACTCGAAGTGTATGCGGACGGCTACGTGCTGGAGGGGTTCTACCAATCGCAGGTGTTTGACCTGGACGGGCCCGCCACCGTGGGCGATTTGCGCTGGTCCGGCTTTAAGGACCGGGAGGCCCAGGTTAAAATTCGCACGCGCAGCGGCACGGTGGACGACCCCAACCGCTACTGGCGCTTTACCGGGCGCGGCGAGGAGCGCACCTTTCGCGACGAAGGGGGCCAACCCCTAACGCGCACTAGTTACGAGAATTTAAAAGGCAATAAAGCTGGCATCACCACCAACCTGGAAAATTGGACCCCCTGGTCGGGCCCCTACGACTTTGCCGACAGCACCGGCACGGCGATCATTTCGCCCAGCGCCCGCCAGTATTTGCAATTGCAATTGCAGTTCTTGCCCAAGGGGCTGGACGGCGCCGGGCTCGACTTCGTCGAATTTACGGTATCGCAGCCGCCCATCACCCGCGAGGTGGTCGGCGAGATCTGGCCGGTGGAGGCGGAACCAGGCCAGGTGACGCCGTTCGTCTACGCCTTCAAACCGGCGCTGGGCCGCGATAACGGCTTTGATCGTTTGGTGCTCAAAACGTCGGGGCAGTTCGCCGGCGTCGATTCGGTGCACGTCAACGGCGAGCGGGTGGAGTCGGCGACAGAAATGGAGGGTGATCAACTGATTTTGTCGCTGCCGCGCATGGACGCGACCGACAGTCAGAAACTGGTGGAGGTGTTCTTCCGCGCCCAAATTTTCCATTTTGGCACGGTGTTTGAGGGCACGGTGTTCGACTCGGAGCGTCCCCTGGAAGTGGGCCAGCAGGTGCAGGCCGGCGACGCCACTTTTGCGCTGGACGGCAACCAACTGTGGGCCGGCATCCAGTTGCGCGGTCGCCTGATCAGCGAGGTGCAGTCGCTGCCGGCGGTGGTCACGCCCAACGGCGACGCGGCCAACGACGTGGTAGATATTCGTTATACGCTGCTGGAGTTGGTAGGCAGCGGCCAGGTGGCGGTGGACATTTTCGATTTGTCGGGCCGCAGGGTGCGCCAGCTCTACCGGGGGCCGCAGCGCAGCGGCCGCTACGCGCAGCCGTGGGACGGCCGCGGCGACGACGACCGCGTTGTGGCCCCGGGGACCTATGTGTACCAGGTGCGGGTGGACACGGATGAAGGGCAGGAGGAGCGCAGTGGCGTGGTAAGCGTGGCCTATTGACCATAAGGGTTGGGCGGCGAGAGGACAGGTCTCAGTGAGAGCAGTCTTGCCGGGAAGGGGCGAGCAAGTCGGTTAGGCGGGTTTTTAAAATACTAGCTGAGTTTTAGCTGTTCAGCTTTTGCAGGAGAAAATGTTGGACCCGAGAAATGAGGTCGGCCGGAATTGCTTCGGTGGGGTTGACTCGTAGGGTGAATTCTTGCGCGGCGGCGACCGTCTGCATTGCTAGCTTGGCCTTGGAAGCGTCGAACCAGAGTTCACCTTGGTCAAACTCGCGGTAGTCTCGGTCGTTTTGCGACCCCATCGATTTAAAGCCCAATTTCAGAAACTGCTGAGCGGTTCGGTCGTAGTAAAGCCAGTGGTATATCTTATCGGGCGGAGTTCCCTCTTCTATACCGTTGATTTTGGCCTCTAAAATACAGATCGAATCGGAGGAAAAATAATACAAGAATTCTAGGTCGAGGAGTTTTGGCATTTGTGTTATCCTGTATTGTGTGAGATGGGCGATGGGACATATAGTATACTTATTTTTCCACGGATGCACTTATTATGGAAACGTATTGCGTTAGGCGGGCGACGGTTGTCGATATTCCAATTCTAATTGAGTACAGGAGGCGCATGTTTACTTCGTTTATCGACGACGAAGAACGCATCAATGCCATGAGCGCGTACAGCGCAGCGCAGTTTGCGGGCATGATGGAGGAGGGCGAGTTGGTCGCCTGGGTGGCCGCAGCGACTTCGGGCGAGGTGGTTGCCTGCGGGGCGCTGTCCTTTTATTATCTGACGTCGAAACCGTTTAATATCGAAGGCAAGTACGGATACATCTCTAGCATGTACACCGCAGAGGAGCACCGCCGGCAGGGGTTGGCGCGGCGGATTTTGCAGGAGATTCTCAACTACGCCAAAGACACGGGTCTGCGCGACCTCAAATTGCACGCCTCCGAAGTGGGCGAACCGCTGTACAGTGCGGAGGGTTTTGTGGCGTTGAACGAGATGGGGTTGGTACTCGATTGAGTGAGTTAGGGCCAGTTGAGATTTGCGAGGTGAGTTATGTTTGAAGATTTTGAGAAAATTCAGGTGGCGGCCAACGGGGTGTCGATCAATCTGGTGCACGGCGGCAGCGGCCCGCCCTTGCTCTTATTGCACGGCTACCCGCAGACCCATGTAGAATGGCATAAGATGGCGCCGGCGCTGGCTGAGCACTACACCGTGGTGGCGCCCGATTTGCGCGGCTACGGCGACAGCGAGAAGCCGCCCGCCGCCGCGGGTGACTTGAGCGTTTTTTGCAAGCGCACCACGGCGCAGGACCAGGTGGAAGTGATGCGGCATTTGGGGTTTGAACGTTTCCACGTGGTGGGGCACGACCGCGGGGTGCGGGTGGGGCAGC
>CAXGRO010000259.1:0-7829 GCA_964012055.1 uncultured bacterium | reverse complement strand
CGTCTTCAGCACCCACCGCGGCCACGGCCACGCCCTGGCCAAGGGCGTCCCCCCGCGCCAGGTCGTCGCCGAACTCTTCGGCAAGGCCACCGGCTGCTCGCAGGGGCGCGGCGGCAGCATGCACCTCTTTGCCCCCGAAGTGGGCATGATGGGCACCAGCGGCATCGTCGGACCCTGCATCTTGCAGGCCACCGGCGCCGGCTATTCGTTTAAACTGCTCAAGAGCGACCGCGTCGGCGTCGCCTTTTTTGGCGACGGGGCGGTGAGCAACGGCGCCTTCCACGAAGGCATCAACATGGCGGCCAATTGGGACCTCCCCACCCTCTTTATCTGCGAGAACAACCTCTACGCCACCGAAGTGGCCTTTGCCGACGCCACCAGCAACCCCGAAGTGGCCAACCGGGCGGCGGCCTACAACCTGCCCGGCGTGGTGGTAGACGGCAACGACGTCATCGCCGTGTACGAAGCGGCCGGCGCCGCCATAGAGCGCGCCCGCAAGGGCGACGGCCCCACCCTCATCGAGTGCAAAACCTACCGCACTCGGCCGCACGCCGAGGGCATGCGCGACGGCGTCTACCGCACCGAAGAAGAGATCCAGTCGTGGAAAGACCGCGACCCCATCACCACCTTTGCTGCACGCCTCACCAAAGAAAAACGCGCCAGCAAAAAAGCCATAGCCGCCATCGACGCCGAAATTGTCGAACTCATCGCCGACGCCGAAAAGTTCGCCCACGACAGCCCCTGGCCCGAAACGTCCACCGTGGCCGACCACGTCTTTAGCTCAGGAGAAGCCAGCCATGCGTGAAATCACCTTTATGGACGCCACGCGCGAAGCCCTGGGCGAAGAAATGGCGCGCGACGAAACCATCTTTGTGGTGGGCCAAGGCAGCGGCTCGCGCGGCGGCAATTTTAACACCACCACCGGGCTCTACGACATCCACGGGCCCGAGCGCCTGCGCGACGTGCCCATCAGCGAGCGCGGTTTTGTCGGCATGTGCACCGGCGCCGCCATGACCGGCACCCGGCCGGTGGTCGACTTCATGTTTCTCGACTTCATCCTCGACGCCATGGGCGAGATGATCAACCAGATGGCCAAAATGCAATACATGAGCAGCGGCCGCCTCAAAATGCCCATGCTGCTGCGCGGCTGCATTGGCGTGGGCGGGGCGGCGGCCACCCACCACTCGGGCAATTATTACCCCATGTTCGCCCACCTGCCGGGTTTTAAAGTGGTGCTGCCCACCACCGCCTACGACGCCAAGGGGTTGTTCAAAACGTCGCTGCGCAGCGACGACCCCGTCCTCTTCCTGGAACACAAATCGCTGATCAACGTGCGCGGCGAAGTCCCCGAAGAAGAATATCTCATTCCCTTCGGCGAAGCCTCCATCTGCCGCCGCGGCGACGATCTCACCGTCGTCGCGCTGACCAGCATGGTCGCCAAGACCCTCGAAGTCTGCAACAAACTGGCGGCCGAAGGCATCTCCGTCGAAGTCATCGACCCGCGCACCGTGGCGCCGCTGGACGTCGACACCATCCTCGAATCGGTGCACCGCACCGGGCGCCTGCTCATCGCCGACGAGACCTTTGCCGCCTGCGGCATCGGCGCCGAAATTGCCGCCCAGGTGGTCGACCACGGCTTTGACGATCTAGACGCGCCGGTGCGCCGACTCAACGGCCTGCCCGTGCCCACCCCCTACAGCGCCCCGCTGGAAGCCTCGGTGGTGCCGCAACTACCCGACGTCGAGCAGGCCATTCGCGACCTGCTGGCCGAATAGGAGGCAGACGCATGGCCGAAGAAATCGTCATGCCCCGCCTGGGGTGGACTATGGAAGAGGGCACCCTGGTGGAGTGGCTCAAAGAAGACGGCGCCCAGGTGGAAACCGGCGAGTTGCTCTTCACCGTGGAAAGCGACAAAGCGCTCAACGAAATCGAAACCTTCGTCGGCGGCACCCTGCACCTGCCACCGGCGGCGCCCCAACCCGGCGACACCGTGCCGGTGGGCACCGTACTGGGCTACCTGCTCGAACCCGGCGAAGAACCGCCGGCCTACGCGGCGGCCGCTCCCTCGGACCCAACGCCCGATCCCGCGTCAAACGCCGGATCCGCCAGTCCAACTACCACCCCCGTCTCAACCGCCGATTCCACTAGCCCCAGTCCCCCCCAGTCCACTAGCCCGACTAACACCCGCGCCATCAGCCCGCGCGCCCGCCGCGTCGCCGCCGAGTTGGGCATCGACTGGCAGCACCTGCAGGGCAGCGGCCGCACCGGCCGCATCGTCGAGCGCGACGTCCGCGCCGCCGCCCGGCAAACCGCCCCGTCCGGCGCGCCCAAAACCACCCCCATAGCGCAACGCCTAGCCGCCGAAGCCGGCCTCGACCTGGCCCAAGTGGCCATCCAAAAAGGCGGCGCCCGCATCGAACGCGAAGACGTCGAAGCCGCCCTGGCGGTGCGCGCCGCAGCCGGCCCCGGCCAACCCATCACCCGGGTCCGCCAGCTCATCGCCGACCACCTCAGCACCAGCGCCCGCACCACCGCCGCCGTCACCTTAACCACCGAAGCCGACGCCACCGAGTTGGTCGTCCTGCGCCAGAACTTCAAAAATTCCCGCGGCGACAACGCCCCCACCTACAACGACCTGCTGATCAAACTCACCGCCATCGCCCTGGGCCAACACCCGGCCCTCAACGCCTCCTGGCACAGCGACGAGATCCACTACCACCCCACCGTACACATGGGCGTGGCCGCCGACACCGAAGACGGCCTCCTGGTCCCCGTCATACGCGACGCCCAGACCAAAAGCCTGCAACAAATCGCCGCCGCAACCAAAACCCTCTTCGACCAGGCCCGCCAGCGCCAGCTCAAACCCGAAGACCTGCAAGGCGGCACCTTCACCCTCACCAACTTAGGCATGTACGGCATCGACGCCTTCACCCCCATCATCAACCTCCCCCAATGCGCCATCCTGGGCATCGGCCGCATCATAGAAAAACCCGCCGTCCATCAGGGCCAGATCACCGCGCGCTCGATGATGGCCCTCAGCCTAACTTTTGATCACCGCATCCTCGACGGCGACCCCGCCGCCCGCTTCCTCGACCAGGTGCGTTCCTTTGTAGAACAACCTTATCTATGGCTAGGTGAATAACCTTTAACTAATACTCGTTGTGCTTTGAAAGACTAAAATGGGCGTTAGCCAAAACGCTGCTTTGGGTAACTTCACCGCTCATTCCCTAGCTACAACTCTTGCCTGCTACCGAGTGTACCTTATCTTCATTATTTCTATCTTCCTGTCGGACTAAACGAAGTCAAAGATCCATATGATCCCAGACGCACACGTCACTGCACCACAACGAAAGGACCCACCATGCGCCTCGGCGTCTGCGGCATGCTCCCAGCCGATTTCCGCACCATCAACCACCATCACCTAGACGCCATCCGCGCCCTCGGCCTCACCGGCGCCGCCTTCCACGGCGCCGGCGACCAGCTCTCCGACGTGCAAACCGCCCAATGCCAGCAAGTGAGCAAAGTCTACGCCGAATGCGAAATGGACCAGCCCCAATTCGGCATCGGTTTTGGCGAGTGCCTCTTTGACCACGACGCCCAGGTGCGCGCCTTCGTCATAAGCAAAATCAAGCGCGGCATCGAAGTGGCACGCGAGCTCAACGCCCACACCTGCCTCATCCGCACCGGCAGCCTCAACCCGGCCGGCTCCTACAGCCCCTGCAAAGAGAACTTCGAACCCGAGTCGCGCCAGCGCCTGATCGAAACCCTCAAGACCATCGCCGCCAAGGCCGAAGAAGAGGGCGTCACCATCGTCATCGAAACCCACGCCCTCACTATAATGGGCTCGCCCGAGGCCAATAAAGATATACTCGAAGCCGTCGGTTCCGACCGCATGAGCGTGGTGATGGACTACGTCAACCACTTCCAGTCGCTGCACCAGGTCTACAACAGCACCGAGCGCCTCAACCACATCTTCGATTTGATGGGCCCCATTTCCACCGTGGCCCACTGCAAAGACATCCGCGTCGACAGCGGCCTGGTCTTGCACATCAACGAAGAAGTACCCGGCGATGGCGAACTTGACATGGTCACCGCCCTCAAGCGCTGGCAAGAACTCTACCCCGACGGCTACATGCTTTTGGAACACCTGGGCAACGACCGCTACCCGCACGCCGCTGCCAACGTGCGGCGCATTTGCAGCGAAGCCAACATCGAAATCCACTAACCTTTTCAACCCACGGAAAACTACAATGATCAAACCTTTTGCATCCGACGAACTCGAACCCCTCTACGTAGAGGACGACGCCCGCCGCGCCGCCCTCCAGTCCGAAGCCGAAGACCTGCCCCAACTGCTCGTCTCCTCGGCCGCCGCCGCCGCCGCCGTCATGCTCGGCTCGGGGTATTTCTCCCCCCACAAAGGTTTTATGGATCTGGCCTCTTTGCAGAGCGTCGCCGATAATATGCAAATGCCTGACGGCAGCCTGTGGCCCACACCCATCGCCAACATCGTCGATTCCGCTGTCCTCACCGACGCCATCGAGCCCGTCGCCCGCATCGCCTTGCGTGACCCCAACGTCGAGGGCCAACCCGTCATCGCCATCCAGGAAATCACCGCCGTCGAAGAGTTGCCCGCCGCCCAGCGCGACGACATCTTGCAAAAAGTCTTTGGCACCCTCGACGACGGCCACCCCGGCGTCGCCACCTTCCGCGCCATGGGCGACTGCCTGCTCTCCGGCCCCATCGAGGTCCTCAATCTATCGTACTTCCCCACCGATTTCCCCGACACTTTCCGCACCGCCGGCCAGATCCGCGCCGAAATTGCCGAAAACGGATGGGACAAAGTGGTCGCCTTTCAAACCCGCAATCCCATGCACCGTGCCCACGAAGAACTCTGCCGCATGGCCCAACAAGCGGTGGGCGCTGACGGCATCCTCATCCACATGCTGCTGGGCAAACTCAAGGCCGGCGACATTCCCGCCGACGTGCGCGACGCCAGCATCCGCAAAATGGTCGACCTCTACTTCCCCGAAAACACCGTAATAATCGCCGGCTACGGTTTCGACATGCTCTACGCCGGCCCGCGCGAAGCCGTGCTCCACGCCATTTTTCGCCAGAACAGCGGCTGCACCCACCTCATCGTCGGCCGCGACCACGCCGGCGTCGGCGATTTCTACGGCCCCTTTGACGCCCAGACGATTTTTGACGAGGTCCCCGCCGGCGCTTTGCAAATAGAAATTTTCCGCGGCGACCACACGGTGTGGTGCAACGCCTGCAACGAGGTGGTGATGATGCGCGACTGCCCCCACGGCCCCGACGACTATCTCTTTTTATCGGGCACCAAGGTGCGCGAGATGCTAGCCGCCGGCGAGTCATTACCGGGGGAGTTTGCGCGGCCCGAGGTGGCGGAGATTTTAATGCATTATTATCAGTCGGAAGAGGCGTAGTTATATATTAAAACTGCGGGCCTACCGCTTAGTCAACGCCGGCGTAGTAATCTTCGTCGGCGTTCTATTCTATCGCTCTCGGACTCCGCCCCTACCGCTCATTACCACCGGCGTAAGTAATCTTTCGTCCACGTTCCATTTTTATATAAGCGGTCGCCGCGGCGGCGAGGGGTGTCCCGGAGGCGGTTTAGTACCTGTCTGAGGCCGCCCCTTTCTGCACCAACATCCCTTACAAAAGAACCAGCGCCATCTTTCTCCACCCGCAAACCAGTAACTCCGAGGGCCGTCCCCAAACCGCTGCAACCACCATATCGCTTCCCCAGACACCAAACGAAAGATGAGCGTGACCGCGCCCCCATGGCCCCCCACAGGCCCCCAGGCGGCCGAGTCTATTAAACCGCCGCAGGGTCACCCCCCACCGCCGCCCCAAGCCAACACCAATCACCCCAACTTCGGCATATCCACCGCCTCATCCCGCCGCTCGTGCATATTCTTCTCCATCGCCTCCGGATACCGATCCGCCAAATGAGACACCTCGTTCAACCGTTCCAGCGCTTCCCCTTCTAACCGCCACCCCCCGGCCCCCAAATTATCGCGCAAATGCGCGACATTGCGCGCTCCTACAATCGCCGACGTAATCCCCGCCTGCTCCACCACCCAACGCAGCGCCACCTGCGCCGCACTCTTGCCCAATTGCCCCGCCACATCCAACAACACCTGTAGTGTCTCGTCGGCGTTGGCGGCAAAATATTTCTGCGG
This sequence comes from uncultured bacterium, assembly GCA_964012055.1. GTDB lineage: Bacteria > Latescibacterota > UBA2968 > UBA8231 > UBA8231 > CAXGRO01. Next base: position 1,626 of record CAXGRO010000259.1, on the reverse strand, counting down.
GTAAGCCCACGCTTCCTCAGACCGCGAACCCTCCACCGAGCGCTCGCCCGGTTTGTATTTGCCCGAGAGAAAACCGCCGGCCAGCGGGCTCCACACCACCACGCCCAGGCCCTTGAGCCGGCACAGCGGCATCAATTCCTGCTCGATATCGCGCACCACCAAACTGTATTGCGGCTGGTAACAGGCAAAGCGGGCAAGGTTTTTGCTTTGACTAATCGCCAGCGCCTCGGCCAAAAGCCAGGCCTGGTAATTGCTGCACGCCGTATAGCGCACCTTGCCCTGGCGCACCAGGTCGTCGAGAGCGCCCAGCATCTCCTCCAGCGGCGTCTGCAAATCGACGTGGTGGATGTAGTAGATGTCCACGTAGTCCATTTGCAGGCGCTTTAAGCTATCGTCGATGGCCTGCATGATGTGGACGCGCGACATGCCCGAATCGTTGGGGCCAGGGCCCATGGGGTTAAAAAACTTGGTGGCGACAATGGCGTCGCGGCGACGGCCTTTGAGCGCCTTGCCCAGATATTCTTCCGAAAGGCCGTCGCCATAGGAGTTGGCCGTGTCGAAAAAATTGACGCCCGCATCAAAAGCCAAATCGACCATGCGTTTGGATTCCTGCTCGTCGGCGCCGTGGCCAAAGGTCATAGTGCCCAGGCAAATTTCGGATACTTTTAAGCCCCATTGTCCAAGGCGGCGGTATTCCATGATGTGGTCTCCTTTACAGGTGAAGGGCCAGAGATTAGTCTTAATAAACACTCAATATACAAAAACCATGAGCAATCTGAATACCCTAAAAGGATGCGAACTGCACGTCCACCCGGGCGGCTGCCTCTACGCCGAAGACCTGCTCGAATTGGGCAAGGATGTGTACGAAGAGGTCAACTGGCATCTCTACGTCGAGACCTACCAGCAGGCGTACGGCATTACACCCGATCCGCTAAAACTATTCCGCAATGCCCTTGAGGATGGCACAGAAGCACTGGATAACTTTCGCCACCATTTTATTTTTAGCGAAGGCGACGGCACCGACTTCGCTTGCTTTCAGGCCAAGTTTAACTTTTTGATTTGCCTCTACCGCCACCTGCGGCGTCTGCCCCGGTTCGAAGAGAAAATTGTCCAGCGCATCCTGGCGCGTCACCGCGACGAAGGACTGGACTACGTCGAATACCGCACCATGTCGAGCCACGCTGCCAGTGACGATCCCGAAGGCTTTGTTAACTTCCACCGCCTCAACGCCGACACCATGCAGGCGTACAGCGGCAATGGCTTTACCGCCCGCTACATCGTCAGCCTGCCGCGCTGGGAACCGCTGGAAGGGTATGCCCTGATACAGCGCCTGCTCGACAAAAGCCCCGAGTTGACCTCCACCATCGTCGGCCTCGACTTCTGTTTCTTTGAAGAGGGCTACCCGCCCTCCAGCCTGCAAGCCTTTTTTGAACGCCTGCAGCGCGACAACGAGGCCCGCCCCGAACGCGCCCTGGAAGTCACCTACCACGTCGGTGAAGTTTATTTCGACAAATCTCTCGAAAGCGCCGTGCGCTGGTGCCACCAGGCGGCTCAATTGGGTACGCGCCGCCTGGGCCACGCCACCGCCCTGGGGCTCGACCCGGCCGTCGCCGTCGAACGCCAGTC
>CAXGRO010000258.1:0-7838 GCA_964012055.1 uncultured bacterium | reverse complement strand
CCCCGGTGCAACCAAACCCAAGAGGACAAATTGGAGATCGTATTGCCCCCAATCGATTCCCGTCAACTGCGCCAACAGCGGCCCTTGGGCGGCCCCCTTCCACCCCCTGCCCTCGCCGGGCACAACCGCTAGGGAATCGCCCTGCAAAACTGCGGTAAAAACGTGGGTAAAGAGCGGACCGCGCACATCCACTCGGAAGAGGGCGGGGCGTTTAAAAAAAATAAACGCGGTCGCCTTGTTGTGTTCTTGGTTCTGGCGCAGGGCAACGCTGGCTTTGGCGCTCAGATCTTGCAGCGCCCGCCAATCTGCCTGGTTCAGGCGCAGCAACTGCTCAATACCGTCTTGGTACTGCCAATCGGGCCGCCTGGGCGGCGGCGGTGAAGTGCAGGAAATGAGTGCTAGACTCAGTAAAAAAGAACAAATTATCAGCGCAGATCCCATGAGGGGGCATCCAATTTGCGCTGGATTTCTTCATTGTCCGGGTCCAATTCTAGGGCCCGCTGCCAGTGCTGCTGCGCCTCTTCTTTTTTACCCATATCGCGCGCCACATCGCCGGCGTGGTCGAATATGACCGCCTTCTCTTCGGCGTCCTCTTTGTCGAGGGCTTGCAGGGCCTGGGTGATATAACGCTCGGCGCGCTCAAGCTCGCCCAAACGAAAATAAGCCCAACCGAGGCTGTCCAAAAAAGCGCCGTTCTCGGGCTCTAGACCTATCGCCCGCTGCAACAAACCTAAGGCCTCTTTTAATTTGATGCCTTTATCGGCGTACATATACCCCAGGTAGTTGAGCGCGTACGCGTCGTCGGGATCTATTTCCAATAAGCTCTCGAAGGTCGCTATTGCATGTTCAAAATACTGTTCCTCCCCCGTTGCCCGCGCCGCCTGTTCGTAACAACTGGCCAGGTAAAACCAGCTGTGGGTGTCGTCGCTGGCCAATTCCACGGCACGCTGCAATCTCGCGATGGCCTCTTGCCACCGTTCGAGGCGCGTCAGGGCAATACCCCAGTGCAGCAAGGCTTCGACGTTCTCCGCCTCCAACTCGACGGCGCGACCATATTGGCCCAGTGCCTCCTCCCACTTGTCCTGCCGCCCCAGGGCAATACCCCAGCGCGTATATAGTGGACTCTCGTCGGCACCCGCTGCCAACCCTTTGCGGTAGTTGGCTATAGCCTGTTCTATATCGCCCCGACGTTCTAAAATAAACCCTAAGTAGAGATATAGTTCCACCTCTTTGGGAGCGTGCGTCAAACCTTTTAGGTAAACATCTATAGCTTCATCAAGGCGTTCTTGTTCTTCCAGGGCCGACCCCCAGTACAGGTAAATATCACTACTGTCGGGCATGCTTTCGGCGGCCTGGGTAAAAATTTGGTAAGCGCGCTCGTAGTTATCTAAATAAAAGTAATAGCGCGCCAAATCGACCCACCCTTCGACCGTGTTGGGGCGCAACCCAACAATGCGCTCGAATACCGCAGTGGCTTCCTCGTACTTGCCCGCCTCCGATAGCGCCAAGCCCACTCGATAGAGGAACCCCATATTTTCGCCGGCGATGATTTCGTCTAACTCGGCGCCGCTTTGTAGCAGGCGCGCCAAATCGTGAAAAACTATGGCGCTCTGCGGCAGCAAGCGGCCGGCTTCGCGGTAATACATTATGGCGGCGGCTTTATTGCCGTCCATATGCTCCAATTCAGCCCGGCCAATCAAAGCGTCTTCGTTGTCCGGATGAGCAGCCAGTACGTCTTGGTAAATAGCACGCGCTTTAGCCCGTTGCCCGCTGCGCGCAAAGATATCGGCAACATCTACTTTGAGCTCGATTGGTGCTTCGGGATGTCCTAGAGCTCTCTCAAACAGCGGCGTGATGCGCGCGGTTTGTCCCACTTCCATGTAGAAGCGCGCCAATTGAAAATAGAGTTTCCAATCGAGCGGATCGCGCTGTACCAGGGCTTCGAGCTGTCGCATGGCACTTTGGCGGTCACCTTCTCGATAGGCAATCTGCAATAAGAGATGGCGCATGCCAATGCGTTCGGCATCTATCTCCAGCGCTTTTTGGGCAAATACAACAGCCATGTAGTGATCGCGGATCTCGGCGTAATTATGTGCCAGGCGGGCGTAGATGGTGGGCGTGGGATCTAGATCGGCGGCGCTGCGCAGGGCAACAATAGCGGCGTTGTAGTCCTTTTTTTCTTCGGCGGCTTTGGCCTCAATAAAGTATTTCATTCCCTTGAGGCGCTGTTCATCGCCACTTGTTTCTTTGGATGCCGCTGGGTAGCGCAGCGGACCAGCACATCCAGCAACCCAAAGACACAGAGCGATAAACGTTAGTAGTTTCTTCTTCATTGCTGCGTCCTCTCAGGCGGGGATGCGCTTGGGGTCCAAGGCATCCCGCAAACCATCGCCGAATAGATTCAGGCCTAAGACGACCGTAAAAATGGCCAACCCCGGAAACGTCATGACCCAGGGCGCTTTGAGCAACAATTCCCTACCGCCCGCCAACATGGCCCCCCACTCGGGGGTGGGCGGCTGAGCGCCCAGACCTAGAAAGCTGAGACCGGCGGCATCCAATACTGCCGTGGCCAAACTCAACGTCGTTTGTACGATCAGCGGCGCTAGGCAATTGGGCAAGACGCTATAAACGACTATACGCCCATCGCCGGCCCCCAATGCACGCGCCGCCTCGATATAGGCCATCTCGCGAATGGACAGCACCGAACTGCGCACCAAACGGGCAAACTGGGGCACCATGACAATACTAATGGCCAACATGGCATTGTCGATCCCCGGGCCAATTACAGCGACAATGCCAATGGCCAGGAGAATACTGGGAAAGGCCAGCATAATATCCATAAGCCGCATAATACAACTGTCGACCCAGCCTCCCTTATAGCCGGCAACGAGTCCCAGAAATGTGCCCGCCGACAAAGCGATGGATAGGGCAACGAGGCCGATACGCAGAGAAATGCGGGCGCCGTAGATAATGCGGCTTAGAATATCGCGCCCAAAATCGTCGGTTCCCAGTGGATGCGCCAGCGAAGGGGGCCGCAACCGCACTGCAAGATTCTGTTCCAGCGGATCGCAGGGCGCCAGTATGGGCGAGAACAGAGCGATCAATACTAGAGCGACAAAAACCCCTCCCCCTCCCAGAGCCAGGTAGTGGCCCTTTAAGTAATGCCAGGTATCGCACAGCACATTCAGATGCCTATCTCATACAGCCGTTTTGTGCTTGTATATGATTTCTTGAACCCGAGCTTGGAACTCTCCCAGGTCCAGGCGTTTAGCTATAAAACCGTCAAAATCGTGTTCTTCTACTTCTGTCGCATCCATAAAGCCCGAAACAGCGAAAACCGGCAAATTGGAAAATTGACTGCGCAGCTGCGTCAAAAGCCCAAAGCCATCCATATTGGGCATGCGGACGTCGGTAATTACCAAGTTGAGTTTTTCCTCTTGGACAATATCGAGCGCCTCCTGTCCGTCAGCGGCTTCCAAAACAGTTACGGCAGGCAAGGTTTTCACAACCAATTGCCTGAACTCTTCCTCGTCATCCACTACGAGAATTTGCGGTACCAATTCTTTTAATCGGTCGTCGAGGTACAGCTCAATCTCGTCGCGCGCAATCTCCGCTTGCCCTTCCGCTATCTCCATGGCGATATCAATGCGCCGCTGCGCCAGACCGACCTGTTGCTCCAGCGTGGCGATGTGCGACAAAAAATCGTCGCGCGCTATTTGGTAATCGCGCAATTGCACATTTTCGTTGCCCAATTTGCCCACCAGCACATCGGCGATGTGGCGATAAACTTGCACCCGCATTTCAATATCGTCGCGAATGAGCACATCAAATTGGTTTTTCCTAATGGTCAAGATATTTCCGGGCCTAATTACTTCCACCGTCGCCGAGCGCGACTGCCCGGTTATGACCCCCATTTCTCCCACCGTCGTCACCGGATCAGTCGTCGCTACTTTCACCCCCTCCACGGTCACCACGGCCAATTGGCCGGAAAGCAAAATTACATCTCGTCGCTTTCCGTATTGCTGCGGCATAGCACCTCCCCCGCCTGAAAAACCTTGTGGGAACAGATGCCGATATTTTTCTTAACCTGCGCCGCAACCAAGCCTTGGAAAATGGGTATCTTGCTCAGTACTTTGACCAGTAATTTAGCCAATTCAGGCGGCATACCGCACCTCGTTTTGCACCGTCTTGCAGGTTAGTTACAACGCCTTTGCTTCCTACTGAGAATATAAATCGTGCGTTCTTGAACGCAAATGCCGTCCCGTTGTCACAGCAGTGAATCTACGGCAGTCAACAATGGGCACAGTGATCCTTGTGATCTTGGTCGTCGTGGGCATGATCGTGGTGGCCGTGATCGTGATCTTCCTCGTCCATGGGAAACAACTCACCCACAAAAGCGCGCGGCCCTTGGCGCGTTAGGGAAAACAAAAAGAGGCCGGCGAGCAAGGCCAAGCTAACACCTTCTAGGCTCCACCACGCCAGATCCTCGCTCTCCGCAATAGGTGAAACATCAATCGCTGGCATAAAGACGTTGACCAGACCACCCGCCCCCACAGCCAAGCCGATAATAGCGCCGCCAAAAATTATCGCAATGCGCCTTCCGTGCAAATCGCTCAGCACGCCAAACGTAGTTATATTGGTCGCCGGACCGGTCAACAAAAAGGCTAGTGCGGCACCAGGCGAAACCCCTTTGTAAACGAGTACAGCAACCAGCGGTGTAGCGCCTGAAGCACACACGTAAGTAGGTATGCCCAATAGGGCGAAAATAACGACCTCGGCGCTCGGCGGAATGAGCACCAACCATCCGCCCTCCAGCAAAGGGTCCATCAAAGCGGCTATGGCGAGCCCCACTATAATCCACGGCGCCGTAGAATCGACCACTTCCCCCAAACCACTGCGCATGCCCTCTTTAAAACGCTGCCAATTATTCGTTGTCCCCTCGCCCTGTTCACTGCCCTGCGCTATAGTTATCGGTTTTGACAAGCGGGCCAATTTCCCCATGCCCCAGCCAATGACCAAAGCTACTGCCGCAGCGCAAACAATGCGCACCACAGTAAACTCGCCGCCCAGCAGTGGCAGGGTGATCATCACCGCGTCAAAACTCAGCTCCGGCGTGGCGACCAAAAACGACATGGCTGCCGACAGGGGCACCCGCTGGTGTACCAGGCTGCGATAAACCGGCACGACCCCGCAAGAGCACACAGGCACGGGCAAACCGAACCCGACGCCTCTAAATGCCTGTGACAGATTTTTGCCCCGACTCATCCAGGCAATCGAAGCCTCGGGCAATAAACCGTACACTAGGCCTGCGGCCACATAGGCCAGCAACAATGCCGGGGCGCTCTCCCGAGCCAACGCATAAAAGATCTCACTGGCAGTTCGCAAGGTCGGAGCCAGGCCGTGCTCTGCAGTAATTGACCACAAGAGCGCCAGACCGGCCACCCCCCCTATACCGGAGGCAAAGCGGCGGCGCAAGGCGCTGATTTCTTGCGCCGCTATGGGATAGGATCGGTGAACGACTACGTGCAAGAGCGAACCGGCAACAAGGGCTTGAAAGAGTCCCCAACCGCTGCTTCCCATATCCAAAATACCGCTGGAAGCAAACCCCGCCGTCGTCGCCACAGCGACCAACCCCAGCGCCGCCAGCGCGGTGCCCGCGCCGTAAAGCGGACGCAGCAAAAACCAGATGGTCAACCCTACCGGCAAACGGTGCAACACTACAGCCATGGGCAGCATGTGGTGGTGTGCTACCTCGCCCGCTTCTTGCGGCACGACCAATGCCCACCCATCCATAAAAGCGTGCAACCCAATGCCCACCAGGGCCAGGAGCAGGGCGACGACGTGTGCTTGCTCAGCCAACCCCTTCAGGCGGCGCTCAATTAACCCGGGGCCCAACAAACCAGCCAATGCCCAAACCAGAGCCCACCAGCCCGCGCGCTCCATACTGTCGGGAATGAGATGGAGAAGGACCAGGCCGCCAATTGTCGCAAAAACAAAACCATCCAGCGCGGCCAACATAGACTTGAGTCGATGCGCCAATTGGTACAGCATTGGCCCGATAGCCAGGGCCAACAGGCTTACCAATAACCAATCGACATTGAAATTATTCCAAGGCATGGAGGCGAGCTACCGCGAGAAAAAAATAAAAACAGTGAGCATAGATATATTATAAAGTAATGACGAATCTACAGAAGATCCACTGGCAACGCGTCTTGCACCGCCCGAAAGAATCGCTTAATTTGGCCCTAGATCGCAATGGCACTTAAAGAACAGTACATGACGGGCTGGGGGCGCTACCCGGTCTTTAAAGGGCAGGTCGACAGAGCGCGCTACTTGCAAGATTTAATCGGCTTTGCCCACACCTCTGCTCCTTTGCTAGCCCAGGGCAATTGCCGCAGTTATGGAGACGCCTGCCTGGCCCGCCGGGTCGTTTCCACCCTAGATCTTAACCATCTACTGGAATTTGACGCCGAGCAGGGACTATTGCGCGCCCAGGCCGGCATCACTCTGGCAGAGATCATCCGTTTCATTCTACCCCGCGGCTGGTTTATGCCCGTCACCCCGGGCACCAAATACACTACCCTGGGAGGTTGTATTGCGGCCGACGTACACGGCAAAAACCACCATTCCGAGGGATCTATTGGCAATTTTATCGAAGAACTCGAGATCGTAGTGGCCGATGGTTCTTACCTGCGCTGTTCGCGCACCCAACGTCCCGAACTTTTCCAGGCAACATTGGGCGGCATGGGCCTAACTGGCTTTATCTACGCGGTCTCCCTGCGCCTTAAACCGGTCAGTTCGGCCTATATTTCGATGCACTCAATTAAGACAGCTAACCTGACTGAGACCTGCCAGGTCTTTGCCGCAACCCAAGAGGACTACATTTATTCGGTCGCCTGGATCGACTGTCTGGCGCGCGGCAAAAAGCTGGGGCGCAGCATTGTCATGTTGGGTAACCACCTCTCTGAGTCGCAAGATAAATACGGGTTAGTGCTCCATTCGTCGCGCCAGCACAACGTCCCCTTTTGCTTTCCCGAATGCGCCCTCACCCCCTGGTCTATGAAGCTGTTTAACGCCCTTTACCACCGCCGCCAATGGCGCCACCGCAAGCATTCCACAATACATTACGATCCATATTTCTACCCACTCGACACCATTGGCCATTGGAACCGCATTTACGGTCGCCGCGGTTTTTTGCAATATCAATGCGCAGTACCTTTTACCGACGGCGCCGAAGTGTTGTCCGATTTACTCGGCCGCATCGCCCACCGCGGCATCGGCTCTTTTCTGGCCGTGTTAAAGACGTTTGGGCCACAGGAGGGCTTGCTCTCCTTTCCCCTGCCGGGTTACACTTTGAGCCTCGACTTTCCCCTGCGCCACAATTGGCTCATCCCCTTTTTACACGAATTGAATCGAGAAGTTTTGCGCGTTGGGGGCCGCGTCTATCTGGCCAAGGACGCCATTCTCAAAGCCGATGATTTTGCGGCTATGTATCCTAGACTGGACGAATTTATGCAGATTAAACACGCTTATGATCCCGCGGTGCGCTTTCGCTCGCTGCAATCGGAAAGGTTGGGCCTCACGTGACTCAGCGCGCCCTCATACTCGGTGCCAAATCGGCCATCGCACAGGCCGTGGCGCGCCAATTGTCCGAAAGCGGCTGGGACTTGATTCTGGCGGCTCGACAACCAGATTCACTCCAACCGTTTGCCGCCGACGTGCAATTGCGCAGCGGCCAGCGTGCCGCCGCCGTCATGAGTCTGATCCAATCGGCGAAGCTGAACGGCCACGATCCCTATGCCTATCTGAAAGATGTGCTGGCTCGCCTGCCGACGCAC
>CAXGRO010000257.1:0-7838 GCA_964012055.1 uncultured bacterium | reverse complement strand
CATCTCTTACTCAAAAGACGCGCGAAGAACGCGCAATTTTAAGACGGCTTCTTAGCAAGAGAAGTATCGGCGGTCACACAGACGGGCTTACAGGCTTCGAGTTTGGTAAGAGAGTGGGCAAAAATCCCCAGTTGGGATTCGTCATCCCCCCAATCTTCACTCAAGCCCTGCCCACATCAATCGCAGACATCCAATCCAGCTATATTGTCGTGCCCACACGATGGACAAATCAAGATACAACCTCTTTCACAGCACAGCAGCGCATGTTATTTTAATCCACCACCCAAGTATCGCTGGCGTTGTACAAGGCATTCAAATCGCCCCTGCCCCCCTTTTCAATTGCCTGGCCCACCTGTTCATTTATCATATCGGTGTATGCAGGTTTTTCAACACAGCGCAAAACACCAAATGGCAGGGGCATTTGGGGATGGGCCATGCGGGATAACAAAAATGCGTATTGGGTATTGGGATAATCTTCTCGATGAACCAGCAAATTTTTTTCGTTTTCCCCCTCTCCCAGTTTTACAACCTCTGGGTCTAACCCATTAAGCTTTATTCCCCGGTCGCGATCTTTGCCAAAAATAAGCGGTTCACCGTCTTCGAGATACAGAATGTTTTCATCGCGTACATTTGGATCGGTGGTGTGATCCCAGGCCGTTGGATTGTATACGACACAGTTTTGATAAATCTCGACAAATGCTGTCCCCTGATGTGCAGCAGCCCTTTTTAATACTTCACCTAGATGTTTAGTGTTGGTATCCTGCGTGCGAGCTACAAACGTGGCCTCAGCCCCCAACGCAATGGAGAGGGGATTCAAAGGATAGTCAATAGACCCCAAGGGGGTCGACTTTGTTTTATGTCCGGGCAATGAAGTGGGCGAATATTGCCCTTTGGTCAAACCGTAGATCCGATTGTTAAAAAGTATAATTTTAACATCAACATTGCGGCGCAAGGTGTGCATGAAATGGTTACCGCCTATGGACAAAGCATCGCCATCCCCGGTAATCACCCAAACGCTCAAATCGGGATTGGCAGATTTGAGTCCTGTTGCGATAGTAGGAGCGCGCCCATGAATGGAATGGACACCATAAGTATTCATATAATAAGGGAAGCGACTGGAGCAACCAATGCCTGATACAAAAACGATATTCTCTCGAGGTATTCCAAGTTCGGGCATTATTTTTTGCATTTGTGCCAGTATGGCGTAGTCACCACACCCAGGGCACCAGCGCACCTCCTGATCCGACACAAAATCTTTTCTGGTCAATTTCTCTGCTGTAACGGCCTCGCTCATCACCTACTCCTAGTCAACCTAATAGTTCTTCGATCTTTTGGACTAATTCGCGAATTTGAAACGGTTGGCCCTGCACTTTATTGAAGGGGATAACGCGCACTGGAAAGCGCGCTTGTAAGAGAAGTGATAACTGCCCCAGGTTTAACTCGGGTACTAACACTTGTTTATAGCGGCCCAGGATATTGCACAGATTTTGTGGAAATGGATTTAAATACCGCAAATGCGCAGAAGCCACCGACTTGCCCGCTTGCTGCATTTGTTTAACCGCCGCATAAATTGCCCCAAAAGTCCCCCCCCAACCAATGACTAACAGATCTCCCTCTTCGGGACCAACCACTTCTATATCGGGTATGTAGTTAGCTATTCGCGCTATTTTGTCGGCTCGAGTCTTGACAATATGTTCATGGTCTTCGGGTGTATAAGAGACATTGCCAGTCAAATCTTGCTTGCCCAATCCCCCAACTCGATGTTCCATACCCGGAGTACCGGGAATTACCCAGGGTCTTGCCAACGTTTCGGCATCTCGCATATATGGCTGATACCCCTGGGGATCGGTGCGATATTCAGACCCTATTGGCTCAATGTCGTCGGAGTTGGGAATTTTCCACGGTTCCGAATTGTGGGCGATATATCCGTCAGAAAGCAAAACAACGGGGGTCATAGATCGAGCGGCAATGCGGAAGGCTTCTACCGTTAGCTCAAAACACTCAGCCGAAGTAGCAGGGGCAATAATGGGAATAGGACTTTCGCCATTGCGACCAAAAAACATTTCTAATAGATCGCCCTGCTCAGTCTTTGTAGGCAACCCCGTGCTGGGACCTCCGCGTTGGACATTAATTATAAGCAGCGGCAACTCTAAAACAACGGCCAGGTTTATGGCTTCGCTTTTGAGTGCCAAGCCAGGCCCACTGCTGGCCGTGGCAGCAAAAGCACCGGCAAAAGCAGCGCCTATTACTGAACCCATTGCAGCAATTTCATCTTCGGCCTGAAACGTGCGCACGTCAAATTGTTTTAACGCCGCCAACCCTTCGAGAATCGCACTGGCCGGTGTAATTGGATAACTGCCATAGAATAAAGGCTTATTCGCTTTTTGGGCTGCCGTTACCATCCCCAAAACAAGGGCCTCATTGCCGGTAATGCGGCGGTATACGCCCGGCTCTACCACTGTCCGCTGGGGCACAGCAATACGGTGTTGGAATGCTTCTGTGTGTTCTCCGTAATAATATCCCGCCTTCAATGCCCTTGTATTTGCTTCGACAATATGAGGTCGACTACCGAACTTCTTTTGATAAAAATTTAAAGTTGTATCGAGCGGCCGATCGAACATCCAAAACGACAGCCCTAGTGCGAAGGCATTTTTACACAGATCTTTCTGCTTATTAGACATCTCGTCGATGTCTTCTAAGGCTTTGTGGGTAAGTTTGGTAAGCGGTACCTCAAATACTTCGTACCCTTTTAAACTCTCATCTTCAAGTGGACTGCTTTCATAACCAGCCTTGCGCAAATTATTACGGGTAAAAGCATCGGTATTGACTATAATAGCCCCGCCAGCGGGCAAATCGCGCAAGTTTGCTTTTAGAGCTGCTGGGTTCATTGCCACCAATACATCGGGAGCATCGCCTGCCGTGTAAAGATCGTCCGAAGCAAAATTGACCTGAAAGCCGCTCAGGCCAGGTATGGTGCCAACAGGTGCACGAATTTCGGCGGGAAAGTCTGGAAATGTGCTAACGTCATTCCCCAAAACAGCAGAGGTGTTTGTAAATTGATCCCCGGTCAACTGCATGCCATCGCCCGAGTCACCCGAAAAGCGGATGACTACTGAACGGCGAGATTCTATTGATCCACCACTATCCTCTAATTCTGCAGATGGCGCCAAGGCCGTCGTATCGGCCATTAACTATTCCTCCTAAATTGAGTGGAAATTCTCAGATAGAATGCTCGAAACATTAAACGCCTTCCCTGTTTTGGGGAATAATATTGGGGTCGGGAGGCAAATTGCATATTTCTCGAGGAAATCGATCCGTTAAAAACTCTATAATGGCGGGATGGGACAGATCACCCAAGATATTGCCGTCGGCATCCAATACGGGCATATTGCGATACCCTCCTTGATTCATCAAACCCAGGGCGCTACTAACCGGCTCGTCGGGAGATATTGATTGAGGAGAGGGGGTCATTAGCGTTTCGACAGGCTGTTTCCAGGTGGCAGCTTTATTGGCAACCTTAGTCAGCACATCGCGTTCGGTAAATATACCAACCAGTTTACCATCGCCTTTAACCAGAGCGGCGCTGACCCTTTTTTCCCGCATGGAACGCAGGACGGCGGCGACAGAAGTACTGGTTTGAACAATGACAAAATTGCTCAAATCGAGGTGGAAAATTTTGGTATCTTGTATATCGGTTGCAATACCCATTTATCTTAACTAAGCGCCAATCTAATGGCGCGGCAATGCTTGTAACGAGAGAGCTTAGAATGCGTTTATCACACCGCTCATCCAAGGAATCATTCGCACACAAACTACGGTCTTTCAATAATATAATGGTAGGCTTTTTCGCGTCAAGCGCTTTTGCCCCGCCCTGAGTTTCGCTCACCGTCTTGCTTCTTACTACTGATTATTTGCCCCCCTTCCGGGCCAGCTCCCGGCCCCAATTCTACCACCCAATCAGCGGCTTTTAACATTTGTTCATGGTGATCTGCCACCAGCACCGAAGCCCCCTTACCCACTAATTCGCGCAATATGCCAATTAAACGATCTATTTCATCTGGATGTGCTCCCGCCGTGGGGTGATCAAGCAATAAGATATCCCGATTTCTCACCATAGTTATCTCTTTAGCTAATTGCAAATAGAGCCTCTCTATCGGTTCTAACGCCCTGCAGTCTTCACCCAAGCAGTGACGTCCCAAACCGCACAGAAGAGCTGCATCAAGTCGTTTAACCACACCTTCATCACGCGAAAAAAAATATCTGGCATTGACACATGTCATATCTAGCACGTCATCTATATTCATCCCTCTAAGGGTAATTTCCAAAATCTCACTGCGGAAGCGACGCCCCTCACAAGATGGGCAATTGACACTGATATCTTCCAAAAATTGCATATCGTATTGCAAAAACCCCCGGCCCTCGCATGTGGGACAGCGTCCGCCTGGCTTATCGAGGCTAAATATATCTGTATTATAACCACGTTTTTGGGCCGCTGGCGTTTCGGCGTATATTTGTGCCATATGCCGCGTTATTCCCAATTCATCTATTAATGCCTTTCCTTTGACCACTACGTCACCTACAATTACCCGGCTAATTTCCCGCCCCCCTCTAACTTTTGCTTTTATATTTAACGCTCCATATTTAGTAGATTTATTCAAGGCCCCCGCCAACCCATCGAGCAAACGAGATTTCCCCGCCCCCGAAGGTCCTTTAATACTTATAATCTGACGCAATGGAAACTCAAATTCGGCTGCAGTAAAAAACACATCTGCTCCAATCTCGACCCTCAAAGTCCCCCCTGAATCTTTTAATTCAGACGGTTGAACATTGGTCCGAGTTTTAAGCTCATCAACTCGTTGTATGTGCTCATCGGTAAAATTGCATAGGCTCTCTGCAAAATTCCCCAACATTTTGTGGTGATCGAGAATCAAAACCGTATTTTCCTTTCCAACCAGACGCTTTAGTCCCTCCAGGTAGAGTTGCCTCTCACTAAACCCCATATCTGCCAATGGAGCATCAAAGATATATAGGATGCCAACCAGCCCATTTGCCAGACAATGAGCTAACTTCACCCGCTGCAGTTCACCGCTTGACACTGCGCTCAATTGCCGGTGCAATTCTAAATAGCCCAACCCCAAACACCGAATTTCTGCCATCTTCTCCAATATGCTCTCGCATAAATCTGCTGCTATATCTAAGCCCTCTATAAAACCCATAAAACTCACAAGGGGCATCGATGTCAGTTCACTTATGCGTTTTCCTACCAATGTGACCCCATCCGCAAGGTCGCAATTTTCGGCATTGGTTAAATCATCGGAGCAGAGATCTTCATACTTGGTTCCACATTCAGCACATGTAAGTTGGCTATTTAGATATTCTGCACATCCCGATTCTACACCTATAAATATGCTCTCTCCACCAGCTATAGACCGCGCCGTTCGCACCGCCTCTACCATGCGGGTTTTCGCCTTTGGCTCTGTTACCACCCGATCAATTACAATTTCCAATCGACCAGATATATTTTCTTCAATTTTATCAATTTGCTCCACCTCTCCCCGCACTCGAACGCGTGTGAATCCGGCCCTTTTCAACTCTTTAGCAATCGCATTAAATCCCATTGCTTCCGTGACGTCCAAGGGGGCAAGTATCAATATTCTCTCGCCAGCAAATCGCTCAATAGCTACTTCGACGGCCTCATCAGGCTTGTACCCAGCACATTTAGATCCGCATTTGAGACAATGAACCTGACCAAACTGTAAAAATAGTTGTCCTAAGAGGTCATCAAGTTGCAAATATGAAGATATAGTTTCCCCCCTTGGGATGGCCTGTCTTCTTATATAAATGACCGGGGGTAATCCGGTTATATTTTCAACATCAACACTTCCCATGCCCCCCAAATACTCTCGTTCCCACGGCGCCAAAGCCAGCATGTAACGTCTTCGACTCTCGGCATAAAGTACATCTATGGCCATGGTTCTACTTCCAGATCCTGGACGCCCCGAGAAACACACCATTTTATTTAGGGGAATATCTATATCGACACCATCCAAATCTCCTTGTGAAGCTCCGCTCACTGAAATTGTATTTTCTCGAGCCATTTCCTCTTATCTCATCCGAGTTTTTTTACTATACCTATTTTGAAACTCTAATCTGTTAATTTCATCTAAAATATAAACCCACTGCAACTCTTTGAGAGGCCCCCATGCGCTGTTTAATTTATGTCGCTATAATAGTATTTCCGCTTCCCCTATCGGCCGCTACCCCTTTTGAACATTCATTGCTTGATGAGATTTTACAAACATATGTCGATACCCAAGGGGGCGTCGATTATCTCAGCCTCAAATCCGACCGCGCAAATCTCGATAGCTATACAGACAGCCTGGCACTATACAGCCCCTTAAGCCACCCACAGCTATTTCCTACCTCCGACCACGAGCTAGCCTATTGGATTAATGCCTACAATGCTTTTGTCCTGCGCGGCGTAATCGACGCCTACCCAGTAGACAGCGTAATGGACATTAAATATTTCAACGGTTTTTTTAACCACCAACAGTTCATTGCCGGCGGCAAAAAAATGACGTTAGACCATATAGAAAATCAGATAATCCGCCCCATATATAAAGATCCTCGCATCCATTTTGTAGTAAATTGTGGAGCAATTAGCTGCCCTGCATTGGAAAACCAAGCTTTTTCTGGCCCCAATTTAAATAAGCGTTTGGCTGCTGCTCAAATCAGGTTTATGAATAATCCTCAGCATCTTCTTATTAACCGCCAAACTCCCGCTCTATATTTGTCAAAGATCTTGGACTGGTATGGTGAGGATTTTATCAACTGGAATCCCCATAAAGACAAAAGTGTCTCCGCTATCCCTACTCTGCTCGACTATCTCATTCTATTTCTCCCCCAGGCCGATGCCGATTTCTTGCGCCAACATCCAGATATTGAAATTTCTTTTTACGAATACAATTGGCAACTCAATAAGCAATCTGGCAAAAAATAAAAAATGGGATCACCTCTAAACGAGGCAATCCCAATAACTGATATCAATTGCTCTATCTCAATCAAAAAACGGATTATTCTCTTTTTCTTCTCCTACGGTTGTAGCCGGTCCATGCCCAGGGTACAACTGTACTGCCTCATCGAGGGATAATATGTTTTCAGCAACGGAACGACGCTGCTGCTCGTAGTTATTTGACTTTCTGGTACCGCCCAACGACCCGGCAAATATTGCATCTCCAACAAAAGCCACATGTTTATGGATCAAACTCATACCTCCATCCGTGTGGCCCGATGTCGACTTGGCAATAAATTCATGGTTGCCTACTGAGACCGTTTCTCCTTCTACCAAGTTGCCTTCAATTTTGCTGCTCAATCCACCAAGCACCGGCATATCCGCTTTATTTATCAATGCCGGTGCTTCTGTCGCCTGGCAAATCTCAGATAGAGCGCCAATATGGTCTGGATGACCGTGGGTCAACAATATCACTTCAATTTCTAAATTCGCAGTTTCAATCGCTTTAAGCAATTTTTCCGCTTCAAACCCCGGATCTACAACCGCCCCTTTGCCCGTTTCGCTGCAACCAATCACATAACCATTCATTAGAAAATCATCACCTAAAACCAACATTTCCACATACAAATCTTCAACAGAACGGCCCGCTGGATATTGAGGAAAAAAACTCTTTTGCGCGCTGGCTTGTAGCCTTTCTGGATGTAGCCCCAAATTTTGTGCCAGCCGTTTTACCAAATTGGCATCGGGCGTGAGTTCATAGCTTTCAATACGGTCTAATTCTTCCTCTGATAAACCACTGAGCCGGGCCAGATCTGCCGCAGCCATT
>CAXGRO010000256.1:0-7839 GCA_964012055.1 uncultured bacterium | reverse complement strand
GCTGTTAGACATCCTCATCGCCACCCTCGTGTTCTCGCCCCTGGCCATGCTCATAAGCAGATTCGCGCGGCGCACGACGTTTGCGCACATGGCCTCCGCCCACCAAGATTTCGCCCCCCCCCCTTAACCAATTGTGCATAGGCCGTATGGTTTTTATATTTATAGATTCTCTACTGTTTTTATGGAAACCATTGCTAAAAATTGGCAGGCACTGCAGGAACGCATTGCCCGAGCCGCACAGCAAGTGGGTCGCGACCCGCAAGAAATCGCCGTAATTGCCGTCACCAAAACGCGCGGCGCGGCGCAGATAGACGCGGCAATCGACGCCGGCCTAACGCTGGTGGGCGAGAATCGCGTCCAGGAAACCGAAGCAAAAAAAGACCAGGTGCGCGGCCGCGCCCAATGGCACCTCATCGGCCAGTTGCAGCGCAATAAAGCCCGCAAGGCGGCCGCCCTATTCGACGTCGTACAATCGATCGACAGCCCCCGGCTCGCCGAGGCACTCGACCGCCATGCTGGCCAACTACAGCGTCGGCTCGACGTGCTGATCCAGGTCAATACTTCCGGGGCCGAACAGCAGGGCGGCGTCGAACCATCAGAAGTGGAGTCTCTGGTCGCCCATATAGAAGGCTTGTCGCATTTGCGCCTGCAAGGTCTGATGACCATTGGCGCCCATACCGATGAAGAGGCGCAAATTCGCGCTTGTTTTAATCGTCTGCGCCATTTGGCCGACGAACTCAAAGCCGCCGGCGCCGACGTGCGCTATCTTTCCATGGGCATGAGCGGCGATTTTGAACTGGCCATAGCCGAGGGCGCCAATATGCTGCGCCTGGGCACTGTCATCTTCGGCCCGCGGCCAAACTGAAACAGGGAGCGAACATTTTGGGGTTTGACGACAGCGGTTTTATAGGCGATCTCATCGGCATCATCCGCGGCTTGCTGAGTTTTTTTACCATCATCCTCCTCATCCGCGTGATACTTTCTTGGTTCAGTCCCAGCCCATTTGGGCCGTTCGGCCGCGTCGTGCAAATGCTCTACGCCTTCACCGACCCGGTGCTCGACTCGGTGCGCCGCCGCCTGCCCCAAATCATGTGGTCCACCGGCCTCGACTTCACGCCGCTGGTACTCCTCATTCTGCTTCAGATCATCGAAAGTTTTCTGAGCCGCATAACGTTCTAACATCCCATGGAGACAACCAACACCAATACCCGCTTTGCCGACGTCCCCTCCCAGGCCAACTTTGCCGCCCTGGAGGAACAGACCCTCAAGTTCTGGGAAGAGGAGGGCATCTTCGCCCAGTCCGTAACCCAGCGCCCCACCGACAAGGCGTTCATTTTTAACGACGGGCCGCCCTTTGCCAGCGGCCTGCCGCACTACGGCCACCTACTCGCTTCCATCATCAAAGACGTGGTGCCGCGCTATTGGACCATGCGCGGTTTTCGCGTCGAGCGCCGCTTTGGCTGGGACTGCCACGGCCTGCCGGTGGAAAATGAGGCCGAACAGCAGCTCGACCTGCGCACCCGGCGCGATATTCTCGACTACGGCGTCGCCGAGTTCAACGAGGCCTGCCGTGACCTGGTGCTGCGCTACACCAGCGAGTGGGAGAAAGTCATAAAGCGCGTCGGCCGCTGGGTCGACTGGGACAACCAGTACCGCACCATGGACCCCGAGTTTATGGAGTCGGTTTGGTGGGTATTTAAGTCGCTGTGGGATAAAGACCTGATCTACGAAGGCTACAAATCCCTAGCCTACTGCCCGCGCTGCGCCACACCACTATCCAATTTTGAAGTCAATCTGGGCTACCAGGAAACGCAGGACCCGTCCATCACCGTCCGCTTTAAAGTGCGCGGCCACGAGCGCTCCTCCATTCTGGCCTGGACCACCACCCCCTGGACCCTCCCCTCCAACATGGGCCTAGCCGTGGGCCGCGACATCCCCTACGTCCGCGTCACCACCAAAGACGGCGAGCAACTCATTTTGGCCAAAGCGCGCTACGACGCCGTCTTTGCCAAACACCAGGACGAAGTGGAGCGCGTCGACGACATTGCGGTCGACGAACTGCTGCAAATGACCTACGAACCCCTCTTCGACTACTTTGCCGCCGAAGACGCCTTCCGCGTGGTGCAAGCCGACTTCGTCTCCACCGAAGACGGCACCGGCATTGTGCACATCGCCCCCGGCTTTGGCGAAGACGACTACCAACTGGGCCAGCGCGAGAGACTGCCCCCGGTTTGTCCCATCGACGAAGACTGCTGTTTTACCGACGAAGTGGGCGACTACCAGGGCCAGTTTGTCAAGGATACCGACACCCCCATTATCCGCCGCCTGCGCGAGGGCGGCCAGCTCTTTGCCGAGAGCACCCTGGTGCACTCCTACCCCTTCTGCTGGCGCTGCGACTCGCCGCTGATCTACCGCGCCGTCTCCACCTGGTTCGTCAAGGTCGAACAGATCAAGGAAAAGATGCTGGCGGCCAACCAGCAAATCTGGTGGATTCCCGAACACATCAAAGACGGCCGCTTTGGCAAGTGGCTCGAGGGGGCGCGTGACTGGTCCATCAGCCGCAACCGCTACTGGGGCGCCCCCCTGCCTATCTGGCGCAATGAGGAAACCGGCGAAACCGTCTGCCTGGGCAGCCGCGCCGAACTCCAGCAACTGAGCGGCCGAGCGGTAGAAGATTTGCACAAGCATTTTATCGACGACATCAAACTGCCGGCGCCCTCGGGCAACGGCACCCTCAAGCGTATCCCCGAGGTGCTCGACTGTTGGTTCGAGTCTGGTTCCATGCCATATGGCCAGAGCCACTACCCCTTTGAAAACAAAGAATACTTCGAAGCCAATTTCCCAGCCGATTTCATCTCCGAGGGCCTCGACCAAACGCGCGGTTGGTTCTACACCCTCACCGTGCTGGGTGCCGCCCTCTTCGACCAGCCGGCCTTTAAAAACTGTATCGTCTCGGGCATGCTCTTGGCCGAGGACGGCCGCAAGATGAGCAAGCGGCTCAAGAATTACCCCGAGCCCACCGAAATGCTCGACGCCTACGGCGCCGACGCCCTGCGCCTCTACCTGCTCAACTCAGCCGCCCTCAAAGCCGAAGAACTGCGCCTCACCGAGCGCGGCATCCAGCAGAGCCTGCGCGACGTCATTTTGCCGCTGTGGAACGCCTACAGCTTCTTTGTCACCTACGCCAACATCGACGGCTGGACGCCGCAGCAATCTGACGAGGGGCCCGCACACCAACTCGACCGCTGGATCCTCTCCGAATTGCAAACCCTGGTGCACGACATCAACGCTGAGATGGAGGCCTACCGCCTCTACCGCACAGTGCCGGCCATGGTCGCCTTTGTCGAAAAGCTGACCAATTGGTACATCCGCCGCAGCCGCCGCCGCTTTTGGAAGTCCGAAGACGACGCCGACAAGGCCTCGGCCTACGCCACCCTCTACCAGGTGTTGGTCACCTTTGTCAAAAGCCTGGCGCCGGTGCTGCCCTTCATCACCGAAACCATCTACCGCAACCTGGTGCGCACCCACGACCCGCAGGCTCCGGCCAGCGTGCACCTGTGCGACATGCCGCAGGCCGACGAAGCCGTGCGCGACTTTGAGCTGGAAGAACAAATGGCCCTGGCCACCCGCGCCGTAGTGTTGGGCCGTTCGCTGCGCAGTAAACACGATTTAAAAACGCGCCAGCCCTTGCAGCGCCTCTTCCTGCTACCGCCCGGCCCCACCGCCCGGCGCGAACTAGCCGACATGACCGACCTGATCGCCGACGAACTCAACATCAAGGAAGTGGTTTTTGTCGAAGACGAGACCGAGTTCAGCAACGTATCTTACAAACCCAATTTTCGCGCCCTGGGACCGCGCTTTGGCAAAAACATGAAAGAGGTGGCCGCCTTTGTAGACCAATTGCCCCTCGACGACATTAAAAACCTAGAAGCCGGCCAGCGCCTGGAGGTAGCTGGCGGCGACATCGGCATCGACGACGTCGAGGTGCAGCGTCAGGAAAAGGAGGGCGTGGTTTTTGCCGTCGACAACAACCTGGGCGTCGGCCTCGACATCCACCTCAGCGACGAGTTGCTGGTCGAGTGCACCGCACGCGAATTTGTCAACCGCGTGCAGAACATGCGCAAAGACGCCGACCTCGACGTGACCGACCGCATCCACATTGGCCTGGAGGGCAGCCCCGAAGTGGAAAAAGCGGTGCGCGCCCACGGCGATTACATCGCCGCCGAAACCCTGGCCGCAAACCTGGCCACCGACGCCCTGCCCGACGCCAGCCTCGTGCAACAAGATTGGAAAGTCAACGGCCATGCCGTCACCATCGGCATCACCAAAGTGCAAAGTTAACATCTGTCATTAGAAATGGAACTACAATGACCAAGGAAGATCTAGATCACTTCAGAACCTTGCTTTTGCAGAAGCGTAGCGAAACGACCACCACGTTAGAAGACATCGAGCGCACCTCGCGCTCGGCCACGGCCCAGGAGTCCTCGGAAGACCGCTCGGCCTATTCCCTGCACATGGCCGACCACGGCACCGACGCCATGGAACGCGAAAAGTCCCTCTTCTTCGGCCAGCGCGAGGGCGATTACCTAGACTACATCGTCGAAGCCCTGCAGCGTATCGACGACGGCAATTTTGGCATCTGTCGCGTCTGCGACAACGAAATCGACCGGGCGCGCTTAGAAGCCGTACCCACCGCCACCCAGTGCATCGACTGCAAATCCAAAGGCGAGACGGACCCGGCGTGAAAATTCTGTGGCTCATCCCGCTGACCCTGGTCATCGACCAGGCTTCCAAAATCTTGGTCCAGCGCAAAATGGAGTTGTTCCAGTCCATTCCCGTACTGGGCGAAGATTTCTTCCGCCTCACCTACATCCACAACCCCGGTGCCGCCTTTGGTCTCAACATCGGCAGCCCCCTGCTCCACACCATCGTCTCCATCGCCGCCCTGGGGGTGCTGGTGTGGCTATTTTGGACCCTGCCGCGGCAGGAACATTTGCTGCGCCTGGCTCTGGTGCTGGTGCTGGGCGGCGCCCTGGGCAACATCGTCGACCGCCTCTACCTGGGCGAAGTCGTCGACTTCTTTGACTTTGGCTTCGGCTCAACGCGCTGGCCCATCTTCAACTTTGCCGACTCCTTTGTCACCATCGGCGTCGGCCTCATGGCCCTAGGCTATGCCCGCCAGAAGCGCCAGCACAGCTCCGCAACGCCATCCGCACCTCAGGGTGAGCAAACGCCAGACGCCTGACCCTTGCCCGCCATGCAAATAGAGGTATCCCCGCAAGACCCGCCCGAACGTCTGGACCTCTATCTGAGCCGCCGCCTGCAAGACACCTCGCGCGCCCAAATTCAGCGCCTCATCAAAGCCCACGCTATCCGGCTCAACGACCAGCCCACCCTGGCCAGCTACAAAATCCAGCCAGGCGACTGCATCGCCGTCGAGGCACCCGAGCCCCAGCCGGCCAAAGCCAGCGCCGAAGACCTGCCCCTCAATGTGGTCTACGAAGACTCCGACCTCATCGTCGTCGACAAAACCGCCGGCATGGCCGTACACCCGGCACCCGGCGTTTACGATGGCACCCTGGTCAATGCCCTACTGCACCACTGCCAGGACCTCTCCGGCATCAACGGCGTTTTGCGCCCCGGCATCGTGCACCGCATCGACAAAGACACCAGCGGTTTGCTCCTGGTGGCCAAAAACGACGTGGCGCACCGCCACCTGGCCGCCCAATTACAAGCACACGACATCGACCGCACCTACACCTCTTTAGTATGGGGAAATATCGAACAAGATAGGGGTCGCATTGAAGCGCCCATCGACCGCAACCCAAAAAACCGCAAGAAAATGGCCATTATCGAAGGCGGCAAAGAGGCGGCCACCAACTTCGCCGTCGTCCAGCGCTTTCCCTACCTCACCCTGCTGGACCTGCGCCTGGAAACCGGCCGCACCCACCAGATCCGCGTCCACGTGTTGCACCACGGCCACCCCGTCTTTGGCGACCCAGTCTACGGCGGCCGCTCCCAAACCCAGGGCATCAAACCCGAATACCGCCGCCACGCCAAGTACCTGCTCACCCTCATCAAGCGCCAGGCCCTGCACGCCCGCCAACTCGGTTTTGCGCACCCGCGCAGCGGCGAGCGCCTGGAATTCTCCTCCGAATTGCCCGCCGATTTGACCGCGGTAATCGCCGCGGCCAGCCCCGAAGAAATATAGTTGGGATTGAACTTCCTTTGGCCTGATCGCTCATCCTCGCACCCGTAGCCCAGACAAAAGTAACACTACCCCAATTAACCGGCCCCGCAGTAATCAACGCCCCACGACAGACCGCCGTTGGTACACCGCACTTTCCCACTCATCCCAAGTGGGCTTATCCCCCTGGCTCAGCACGATGAGCGGCACCCCGCCGTCCGCCAGAATCTTATCTTGTACAAACTCGGCCTCCTTGTGCTGCTGGGGCGACAGGGCGGCCCGATCCGGCGTGGGAAAGTAGCGATAGTCGATGCTCCAGCGGCATTCTCGGGTGGTGTTCAGCTTGCTGGTGTGAGCGCAGAGGTTCGACATGAACAGCGCTCCGCCGGGCTTGAGTGGGACCGCCACCGGCGTGCCACGCGCCTCCACGTCTTGCTCCAGCCGCACGTTTGAATCTTCCCCCCGGGCGCCGTCCAGCAACCCCCAGCGGTGGCTGCCGGGAATGACCCAGCAACAGCCGTTTTCCACCGTGGCTTCGACCAGCGGCACCCACACCGTAACCATGTGCAAATTTTCGGTGTGTCTCTCTTTCTTGCCGATCGTCGATTGATCGACGTACTGGCTGTCCTGGTGCCAGGGAAACGACGTGATGACGCTGCCGGGCAATTTGGTCCGCAGCGCCGGACTGCCCAAATTCGAGACCTCCGGCCCCAAAATGACGCTCAGGACGTGCAGCATGCCCGGGAGGGCGTAGAGGTCGTAGAACTCGCGGCCAAAGGAGCCAAAACCCCAGCCGCGCGGCGAAATGTCCTGCTCCTCGCAAATGGCGGCGTAACGGCGCTCAAAGGACTCGCCTTCGTAGAGCGCAGAGAGCTTGCCCTGAGCCTTTTGCTCGCGGGCGTACTCGTCGACTTTGGCTTTGATGAAATTGCGCATGGGCTCGAGCTCGCCGTCGTCGATGATTCCTTCGACTACGACGTAACCGTCCCGCTGGTAGGCTTCTATAATTTCTTGATCTGTCATAATTTCACTTTAGCTCAGTTCAGCTTTAAAGCCACGATCGCGACCAAAATTTGCCACGATTAGGACAACAACATCGATAGCTCCAACAATCTAACTCCCTTACAACTCCACTTCCCGCAGCCCCTTGTCCGCCGCCTCCTGAATTTTCAACACCGTGCGCGCCGCCTTTAAAACCGCCTCCGTCGACCTTTCGCCCTCCCCCACCGTGCCCTCGATATCCCGCAAGAATTCCCGCAGATACCCTCCCTCCGTAGCCGCCGGCAGTTCCTCCTCCCGCAATCCCTCGTCGCCCGCCAGCGCCACGCTAATGCTCTGGGCCGTCGTCGACGTCTCCAGCAGCCCGTCGCGCCCCCAAAACGTCGTGCGCCAGTACTGCGGCAGCGAGTACCCCGCCCTATCCGGCATGGTGTACGACACGTCCCCCAACACTCCACACCCGTTGTCCATCGTCACCATCAACTGCCCCATATCCTCCAGCGCCGTGCCCACCGCCAACCCCGTCCAGCAGCGCGCCGCATTAACCTGGGCGAATTCCAACTCCGTAGCCCACGGCAGCGCATCGACCATATGCACCGCAATATCGTTAATCGTCCCCCCGTGCTTACCCCCCTCAAAATACCACTGCGCCC
>CAXGRO010000255.1:0-7891 GCA_964012055.1 uncultured bacterium | reverse complement strand
TATTTGCCTAAGCCGTTATTTATCAATGACTTACAAAAAGTGTCCACAGTATTGAAAGGGTATACGGGTGGAAAAAGCGCTGAGTTCGTGTGGATTTCAGATCTAAATAATAGGGAGCGCAGTTAAGACTAAGAGGAGAGCTATGGCGGAACCTTTAAAAGTACACATCACCGGCGTGTACGGACTGATCGGCAATGTCGTCTACCAGCATCTGAGCCGGCAGGAAGGGCAGTACGACCTCTATGGCAGCGGCCGGCGGCAGGCGAGTTCGCAGCGGACCGACGACGACGCCGTCACCCAACTGCCCGCCGACCGCTTTAGGATTGCCGACTTGAGCGACGCCAACGCGGTAGAGCAGGCGCTGGAGGGCATGGATGCCGTGCTGCACATTGGCGCGGTGCCGGACCCGGATGCTTCGTTCGACGATGTGCTCGATAGTAATATAAGAGGAACATATAACGTGCTGGAAGCTTGTCGCAAAGTGGGCATTGGTCGTTTGGTATACGCCAGCTCGATTATGGCCACCTGGGGTTATTCGCAGTTTGTCGAGCCCTACTGCGCCATTCGCGAAGAGCGGATTGGCGATATACCGGATGATTTTGCGCCGGTCAAACACACCGACCCAGTGCGGCCGACTGAGCCCTATTCAATGAGCAAGGTGTGGGGTGAGGCAGCCTGTCGTACCTATGTGGACGCCCACGGCCTCGCGGTGATTTGCCTGCGCATTGGCTGGGTCAACAAAGAGAACGACACTTCTGGCGCCTTTTCTAATTCGATCTGGTGCAGCCATCGAGACATTGCCCGCAGTTTTGAGCTGGCGTTAAAGAAAACGGTCGAGCCGGTGTACGATATTTGCTACGCCCTGTCGGACAATAAATACAGGTGGGTGGATCTGGAGCATGCCAGAGAGGTGACGGGTTTTGTACCGCAGGATCGCGGCGAGGATGAATAGAAGCCTTGCAAAATGGGATTCACATTCCCGTTTTGCAAAGCAATTTTAAAAATGGGAGTATTGGGGCAAGCCAAATTTCATGATTGAAATAGATCAAACACCGCAATTATTCGTCGACGACGAACTCGTCGACAACCGCTGGGGCGTCGAGTATGAGAGCGAGGCCGTGACGCGAATTTTTCACGCGCCGGCCAAACACCAACTGAACCCCATTATTGGCGGCTGCGGCGGCTACGTCAATGTGGTATTCGACGAGGACGCGGCGCTTTATCGCATGTGGTACCAGGAGTACTGGGACCAGAGCCTCGAGCCGCGCAAGTACACCTATGGGGTCGCCTACGCCGAGTCGGAAGACGGGGTGAACTGGCGGCTGCCGCGCATCGGCGAGCACGAGTTCAAGGGAACGAAAGACAACAACATCGTACTGCTGGGGCCAAAAGGGGGACGCGCCGAGACGCCGTTTTTGCTGGACTTGCCCCAGGAGTACCGCCGCGGCTACAAGTACGTGCTGCTGTATTTGACGGACGAGCCAGACAGCAGTCGCCTCATCTGCTCCAACGACGGCATCCACTGGGACGCGGCGAGCGATACCTGCATTGCCTCCGATTTTGTTCCCGACACGCTAGGGAGCATCGTGTGGGATCCGCGTACCCGGCAGTTCGTCTGGTTCACGCGGGCGACCAACATCTATAGTCTACGCGGCCAGCGGCGCAAGGTGGGGCGCCTGGAGCACGCGCGGCTGTGGGAAGAGTGGCCGGTGCGGCCGGAGAACATCCTGCTGCCCGACGAACTCGACGCCCCGACGCAGCACTACTACTTCTACGGCATGCCGACGCGTTACTATGCCGGGATATACTGGGGTTTTTTGTGGCCCTACCGGGCGCAGGAAGACATCTACACGGCGCTCGCCTTTAGCCGCGACGGCCGCCGCTTCCAGCGCCCGGCGAGTCGGTCGCGCCTGGTCGATCGCGGCACAGAGGGCAGTTGGGACGGGGGTATGGTGATGGCGTCGCCGTCGTGGGTCGAGGTAGGGGACGAATGGTGGATCTACTACGCCGGTTCAAGGTGGGCCCACAAGGCGCGCGATCCCGAACCGGGGATCGGCCTGGCGCGGCTGCGCAAGGAGGGTTTTGCGTCGCTGCGCAGTCCCGCCGGGGGCGGCTTTGTGGTGACGCGGACTTTTCGCGGCCCTGCGGGGCGGATTTTTGTCAACGCCGACGCGAGCGGGGGCGAGTTGAGGGTGCGCGCGACGGACTACGAGCGCCGTCCGCTGCCGGGGTGGGGGGAGCCGAGTCGGCCCGTAGTTGGGGACGGCGTGCGGCAAGAAGTACTGTGGGAGGATGAAGGACGGCGCGGCGATCTGGAAAACCGCGAGATGCGCCTGGAGTTTGAAATGAAGGGGGTCGTCGACTTGTACGGCTTTTGTTTTATTGAGGATGAATAGATGGTCTGGCAGGAGATCGGGCAGGCCTCGCTGTCTGAGTCCACATTTTGTGAGTATACCAATACTTGACAACCCTCTCTGCAATTCTCTTTTTCCGCGTTAGAAATTATATAAAGCGCGGAAGAGATGAAATTTTCTGATGTCGCCAAGGAGCCAGATTATGAATTGCCATGCTGTTGTTGCGCTGTTTCTTATGATTACCGCCCACGCCGTTGCCGCCGCAGATATCGTCGGTTGGCGCAGCGACGGGGACGGCCGCTATCCCGACGCCGACCCGCCCATACAGTGGTCTCCCGTTCAGAACGTGGCCTGGAAAACGGCGATGCCGTCCTGGTCTAACGCCTCGCCGGTATTGTTAGCCGACGCGGCGTTGATCTTTGTTTGCAGCGAGCCGGACCGCGTTTTGGCGGTCAACCGCAACAGCGGCCAAATCGTCTGGCAGCAGTCGGTGGCCGACGTCGCTCAAGGAGATCGGGTAAAAACGCACGACGCCAACGGCTACACCTCGACCACGCCGGTGAGCGACGGGCAGCGCGTTTTTACGCTGTTCGGCTCGGGGGTTGTCGCCGCCCATGCCATCAAAGGCGAGCGGTTGTGGGCGCGCGTCGTCGAGCGCCCACAGCACGGGTGGGGGCACAGCGCCTCGCCGGCGTTGGGCGGTGGGCGGCTGATCGTGCACATCACCGACCTCATTGGTCTCGACCCGGCCACGGGCGCGGAGATCTGGCGGGCAAAATCGGAAGAGAAGTTCGGCTCGCCTGTCGTCACCAGGGTCGGCGATACGGATATTGTTATCACGCCCGTCGGCGACGTGTTTCGCGCCGCCGACGGCGTGCAGCTGGCCAGCGGCATTGGCAAGTTGGAGTATGCCACGCCGGTGGTGCAGGACGGGGTCGTCTATTTTATTGAGAAGAAGGCCACGGCGGTGCAGCTGCCAAAAGTGCTCGGCGAAACGTTCGACAGTAAAACGCTGTGGGTGGCGCGCGTCGAGGGCTCGCGCCACTACGCCTCGTCCGTTATTCACGACGGTCTGGTCTACGCCCTGTCGCGCGAGTAGAAGTTCACTATTCTCGACGCGGCCAGCGGCGCAGTCGTCCACCAGCGGGACCTCGATCTGGGACAGAAATCGGGGTCCAACAGTGCCTACGCCTCAATCGCGCTGGCCGGCAACAAGCTCTTTATTGGCGCCGAGAACGGCACCACAGTGGTTTTGCAACCGGGCCGCACCTATAAAGAGATCGCGCGCAACAAGGTAGAGGGGTTTCGCTCCTCGCCGGTTTTTGAGGGGGAGCGGATGTATCTGCGGGCGTTTGATTATCTCTATTGTTTTGTAAAAAAATAGAGCAGCATTTTAAAAGGCCTGAGGAGCGGTTTCACACGAGCAGCCCTGGGAGTGATCAACCCGAAGAGAGGAAATATGACGCATCACAATTTTACCCGCTGCGGCGCCCTCTTTGCCACCGACATGCCCGGCCCCGGCCCATATTACACCTGCCTGGTCGACATGCGGCAGGTGGCGGATTTTCCCGGTAGCCATGCCCTTTATTTTTCCACCGACCACGACGCCGGGGAAGGGGGCATCTGGCTTTACGTGTGCGACGGCTCGCCGACGAACCCGGGCAGTTGGCGCTCCTACGACGACGCGGCGGCGGCAGGGGATTTTGATCACGTGGCGGGGCGGCCGGCGGCCAACCCGATTTTCCAAGATCCGGTGCAGGGCGACGGACATACCGAAACGCCCCACGCCAATGTCATCGACGGTGTGGTCTATATGACCTACCACAAGAACGGCATAGAGAACACGCAGCGGACATTGCTGGCCACCTCGGCCGACGGCGTTTTGTTCCGGCGCATCCGCGGCGAGGAAGACTCTGTAGTTTTGCGCTATGCGGATGGCGCAAGGCCGGGCAACGGGCACACGGGGTATTTCCGCTGGGCAGCGAATCCGTTTCCGGGCATCGCTCAGCGCTACGTCGGCTATTCGCTGCACGGCGGCGGCGACCAATACTACTCGGCCATTTGGGGATCGGACGATGCGGTGGAGTGGCGGGAATTAGACGTGTTTTGCCCCACTGAAGGCCACGCCATGCCCGCTGGCGATATAATTTTGATCTGGCACGAAATGGACCCCTCCTCCTTCGTGTCGCTGGGCGACGGCGAGTTCGCCGCCGTGTGCGGCGGCGGCAACCGGGCCTCGGGAGATGTCGCCCGCATCGTCGACCTCTACGAAGTTTACCTGGCCGAGGACGGGCGGACGTTGACGCGGACGTGTCGAAAAATTATGGCCGGCGCGCCCGGCACCGCCGACGCCGAAGAGTTGGGGTCGCCCACCTCTCTGGTCATCGACGGCGTGCGCCATCTCATCTATGTAGGCACTGCCGGTGGTGGTGCGGAAAACACCATCATGGGGGCGACGGGTCGTTTTGATGCTGCGGCAGCGGCGAGTGAGCCGTTGGCGGGGGCGGAACGACGGCGCCACATTGTCGGCTAGCTAGAATTTCCCGTTTGGTCGACTTCAAAATTCACCCAGTATACAATTGGAGAGAGCAGCGATGGCGGAATACGAATCCATCAAGTGGGGCATATTGAGCACGGCGCGGATTGGCGCCAGCGCTTTCATACCTGCGGCGCGCGTTGCGGTAGGCGCCGAAGTCTTTGCCGTGGCCAGCCGCAGCCGGGAGAAGGCCGAGGAATTTGCGCGGCAAAACGACATACCCGTGGCTTTGGAAGGTTACCAGGCTCTGTTGGATCATCCGGAGGTGGACGCCATCTACAATTCATTGCCCAATTCGCTGCACGCCGAATGGACCATTAAGGCCGCCGAAGCGGGCAAGCACATTTTCTGCGAGAAACCGCTGGCCGTCACCGCCGCCGAGGTCCGGCGCATGGTGGAGGCCTGTCGTTCTGCCGGGGTGTTGCTCTTTGAAGCCTTTGTTTTTCTCCACCATCCGCAGAGCCGGCGCCTGCAGGAAATTTTAGAGGCCGGCGAGATTGGCGCGGTGCGGCATATAAACGCGGGGATGATGTTTTCTATTCGGAACCGCAGCGATATCCGCATGATTAAAGATCTGGGCGGCGGTTGCATCTACGACGGCGGCGTATACCCCATCACGTTCTCCCGTTTTATCGCCGGGGCCGATCCCGTAAGCGTGCAGGCATTGATGCGTTTTGACGAGGAGGCGGACGTGGATATTGGCACCGCGCTGATGCTGGAGTATCCCGGCGGCGTTAGGGCGACCTTGTACTGCGGATTTGACGGCCACGGCGGTCCCCACGCCCGCATTGTTGGGGAGAATGGCCGGCTGGTGGTGCCCTCGCCCTACCACCCGAAGCCGGAGAACAACTTTGAGGTATACGTCGCTTCTGGCGACGGCCCGCAGAGCCGGACCGAGAGTGTAGAGGTCGACGGGCCGCCGTTTACGCCCGCCATCGAGTTTTTTCAGCAGTGCATGCGCGGCGAGCAGACGCCCTCCTATATGGCGGACTACGCCGACGGCACCTTGCGGGTGGTCGAGGCGGCCTTTGAGTCGGCGCGGAGCGGGCGGCGGGTGGATCTCTAGGGATGCGCTAACATCCCTAGAGACCTACGTGGAGGACTGTGCGTTTGCTAGTTCATGCGATAACAGCAGACCTCAAAACCGAGGCGATTATTCGCTTTCGCCGTAGACCGCCTGAATCATGGCGTTGATGTAGCCAAAGCAGTAGGCGTAGGACTGGCGCGTGCCCTGCGGGTCGTCGGCGGTGTGGGGGACGTGATCGGGGTCTATGCCGTAGCAGTAGCCCACATCCTTGAGCGCCTTTAACACCCGGTAAAAGTCCATATCCCCTTCGTCGGGCAGGGCCTCGCGAAAGCTGTAGAGGCCGCCGAGGAGGTTGC
This sequence comes from uncultured bacterium, assembly GCA_964012055.1. Classification (GTDB taxonomy): domain Bacteria; phylum Latescibacterota; class UBA2968; order UBA8231; family UBA8231; genus CAXGRO01. The sequence goes on along the minus strand of CAXGRO010000255.1, from coordinate 1,618 downwards.
GGTAGTGCACCAGGAAAATTGTGTTGCGGCTACCAAAGTATTCTACGAAGGGGTAGATTTCGTTGGCCGAGTCTTCGAGCATTTCGGCGATGGAGCCGACGCAGAAATTCCAGCCGTGGTAGGGGCTGCGCTGAATTTCGATAAAGCGCTGCATGCCTTCGTAGTCATTGAGCACTTTGTCGACGCCCTTAAAACCGGGGGGCACGGCCGGGTCTTCCTGGGAGTTGCCCATGCGCACCTTAAATTCTTCCGCCACCGGGATCATGCGTTCCAGCAGGTACTCGATGCGCTCCCAGTGCATTTCGGCGGTGACGCGCCCGGCGTCTGAGAGCGTGTTGCGTTCCTCTTCCGACACCTTTTCGAGGCGGAAGGCGGTGTGAAAGTAGCCGCCGCGGCCCTCTTCTTTTTCGGTGCGGTCGATGGGCAGGATGCAGGTGTTGTAGCGCAGCGAATCGATACCGGCGCGCGCGGCGGTGCGGATCATTTCGCACGCCAGGTCGATCTCGCGGTCGCGCTCGGGGCTTTTGCCGTAGTAGATGATGTTGGGCAGGTGCTGGTAGATGGGCAGCAGGCTCATGTCGAGGCTCAGCCCGAAGGATTCGTGGCGCTCCCTTTCGCGGTTTAGCTCGTCGAGGTCCCAGCCGCGGTCGGGGTGGAAGGGAAAGGTTGCGGCCTTGTGGTGCACGCCGCAGCGCTGCAGAAAGCGCAGCTCTTCGTCGCTGGAGCCGAAGCCCTGAGTGCGCACGTACATGCGTCCGTTGTTTGTGGACGTCGACGACGAGTCGGCGGCGGCAGAGGCGGCGGTTTCACCGGCCTCGACGCCTTTTTCGTATGATTCGGATGAGTCCATGTTGGATCCTTTCGTTGGGGTGAATGACAGGTGCCTGAGATGGGTTGAGTAGATTTAGTCGGTGAAGAACTCGAGTTCCTCCTTCATGTGTTGGCGGACGACGTCCTCGTTGAGGGTGACGCCGAGGCCGGGGCGGTCGGGCACGCGGATGTGGCCGTTTTCAATGAGGGGCAGCTCGTGAATGAGCGCGTCCCACAGGGCCGACTCAACGCCGCTGATCGCCTTCATGATGACCCCGGCATAGGAGGCTTTCCAGCGCATCATGCGGTGGAAGAGCTGGGCGACGTTGCGCAGGTTATCGCCGATGAGCATGCTCTGGAAGCGCTCGTCGGCGATAACCTGGTGCACGCCGGCGCCGTTGTAGGCTTCGCCGATGCCGACGATTCCGGCGTCGGTGTGGACCTTGACGAAGACCCACGGGTGCGGGTGGCCCATCAGCACGGAACCGATGTGTGTGATTTTCATTTAGTCCTCACGCAATGGCGAATTTTGTTCGGTACGCGAATCTTCAGCTGTGTTGAAAATCTCTTGTAAAGTACAGGTTGTCAATATTAGAAGATCTATAGCGCGTGGATTATACCGAGATCGCCACGGTTTTGACCGAAGTGGCTTATCCATTGTGTTGATTATCGGATGAAGTCTGCCAATTGGATGGCAAAACGCTTGACGGTGACTTCTTAGGAACCTTTTGTAAACTCCGATGCACGCAATAATGACAATACTGTGGACACTTTTTCGATTTTGAGCGGATTTTTGTAAGGTTGAAAT
>CAXGRO010000254.1:0-7934 GCA_964012055.1 uncultured bacterium | reverse complement strand
TTGAGCGGATTTTTGTAAGGTTGAAATTCGTAAGTGATTATTCATAAATAAGTTGCAAATTTTAATATGCATTTGTCTAAGCCGCTATTTATCAATGGCTTACAAAAAGTGTCCACAGTATTGTGTAAGTCAGGAACCAACTAAAAAAGGAGGCATCCTATGAAAGCCGCCATTCTCTACGGCCCGCGCGATTTGCGCATTGAAGAAGTAGAGTTGGATACGACCAACCTAGGCCCTACCCAGATCTGGGTCCAGACAAAGATTTCGGCGCTGAAGATTGGCACGGATCGGGGCAATTACGAAGGGGCGGAGCAAGTGCCCGGGGCACCGGATTTTCCGCGCGGGGTGGGCGACAGCAACCTGGGCATCGTGCGCGGCATCGGCAGCGAGGTGTCGAGGTTTGCGGTGGGGGATCGCGTGGTATCGCGTCACTATCATCAATCTGACTACGTGGCCGATGAATCGGAGGTCATCGTCAAGGTGCCCGAGGGGGTGCACGACGAGGACGCGGTTTTTGCCCATCTTTATACGCTGAGTGGTTTGTGTTATCACAGGGCTCAATTTGTGCCCGGCGAAAATGTGGCCGTGGTAGGTTTGGGGGTATTGGGCCTGGGGGCCGTGGCGCTGGGGCCGCTCTACGGGGCGCGGGTGGTGGGGCTGGGCAACAGTCCGGTGCGTCTGGAGATGGCAAAGCGCATGGGGGCTCATGCCGCCTTTTTGTCGGACGATCCCGATCTGGAGGCGAAACTATACGATTTTACCAATGGCAACGGTATTGATATAGTCATCCTTACCGCAAATCCTTGGCCAGCGTTTCGCACGTCAATGGAGGTGGTAAGGGTCAACGGCCGCATTTCCGTCGTTAGCTTGCCAGGTCGCGGTGAGGAGGCTTTAGATTTTAATCCCCTAGATCTTAAATGGTTTTATCAAAAGGGACTCTCTATCATCCACGCGTGCGGTGAGGCCAATCAACTCTACCCGAATCAAAATAAAAATACCTTTGATTGGGAGCGCATGACCGATCACACCTTGTCACTGATGGTGGACGGCCGTTTGGAACCCAAGTGTCTGGTCACCCACCACTTCCACTACAGCGATATGGTGGAGGCCTACGAGATGACCTACCACCGCGAGAAGAACATGCTCAATGTCATTTTCCAATGGCAGGAGTGAGGCGGCCATGAGCGCGGGCGAGTCGGTGCCGCTGGAGCGCGAGAAGACGCTAACCATGAGTCTGTTGATGACGCCGGACAAGGCCAATTTTGTCGGCAACGTACACGGCGGCGTCATGCTGAAAGATGCGCGACGAGGTGGCCTATGCCTGCGCCACGCGCTATGCGGGCTGCTACGTGGTGACGCTGGCTGTCGACCAGGTGACGTTTAAGCAGCCGGTGCACATTGGCGAGTTGGTGACGTTTTTGGCGGCGGTCAACTTTACCGGCCGCACGTCGCTGGAAATTGGCGTAAAGGTGATCGCCGAAGACCTCAAAACGCGGCGGCGGCGACACACCAATTCGTGTTATTTCACCATGGTGGCGCTCGACGAGGAGGGCCGCTCGACGCCGGTACCGCCGCTGACGCCGCATACCGAGGAGGAGAAGCGGCGCTGCGCGGCGGCCCAGCGGCGGCGCGATTTCCGCCGCGAAGTGGAGGAGCGCCACCGGCAAATTAGGGGCGAGGATTGAGGCGAGTGGTAGAATTGCTGGCGTTGAGTCTGGAAGAGCTGATGCACATTGAGGTGACCACCGCGGCCAAAAAGAAACAGCCGTTGCAAGAGACGGCGGCGACCGTATTTGTAATTACCGGCGACGGGGTTTTCGCTCGCGCTTTGGCCGACGGCCGAACTTATGAAATGACTTCTATGGAGAAGCTTCGGTGCCCAGGCGCACAAAACCTTCGGCTAATTCGCAGTTTTTCATCCAGGCGGTGGATTGGGCCTCTAGGGCGCGGTAGCGCGCCAGCATCTCGTAGCGCTCCGGCAAATCGGGCTGGGCGGCGAGTTGGGCGAGGGCTTCTTTTTTGCGGTCAAAAACCTCGGTGATGTCGACGTAGAGGTTGGGGATGAACTTGGTCAAAGGCGCCATGCCCAAAACTGTTTCGTAACACACCACTTCGGGGGCGGGGCAGGGCGGGTGCTGGGTTTTGAGACCGGGGCGAAAGCAGTAGCGTGTCGCCCACAAAACGGCCTGGGTGGTTTCGACATGGTCGGTGTGTACAAAGTCGTCGGTCCAGTGGGTTAACACCAGATCGGGTTTGAAGGCGCGAATGCTTTCGAGAATATGCATGCGGCGCTCGGGGCCCAGCAACAGCGGGCTGTCGCCAAAGTCAAAGCAGTCGATGGGGGCGCCCAAAACGGCGGCGGCGGCTTTAATTTCTTCGCTGCGGATGTCTTTGACTTCGTCGAGGTCGAAATCCGGGTTTTGGCGCCACAGTTCGGGCGATTCGCATTTTTCACCGTAGGTCATGTCGTAGATGTGGACCTGGCCGCCGGCGTCGAGCAGGCGCGCGATGGCGCCGCCGGCACGCGAGCAAAAGTCGGCGGCGTGGGCGCTGAAGACGAGGGTACGGCGGTTGGGGCGGATCATGTTGATATCTCCCTATTAATACACGGCGTCGGCGCCGATGCGGCAGAAGCCTTCGGCGAATTTGCAATCGGGTATGTTGGCGATGAGCTTGGCTTCGAGGGCGCGGTAGCGGGCCAGGACTTCGTAGCCTTCGGAAAGATCGTACTGCGCCGCAAAGCATTTCATGGCTTCTATTTTTTGGTCGATGACGGCGGTGATGTCGACGTAGAATTCGGGCAGGTAGTTGGTTTGGGGTGAAGAGCCCAGCTGGGTTTCGTAGCACACCAGAGCGGGTTTTACCTTACAGGGCGGGTGGGCGGTTTCGACGCCGGGCACCTGGCAGTAACAATTGGCCCAGAGTACGGCCTGGGTGGTTTCGACGTGGTCGGGGTGCAGGTGGTCGTCTACCCAGTGGGTGAGGACGAGGTCGGGCTTAAAGGCGCGCATGGCGTCCATAATTTGCAGGCGGCGCTCGGGGCCCAAGAGTAGCGGGCAGTCGCCAAAGTCGAAGCAGTCGATTTCCACCCCCATAATGGCGGCGGCGGATTGCATTTCCTGGCGGCGGATGTCTTTGATTTCGTCTAGGCTGGGTTTTTCGGGGCGGGCCCACAGCGCCGGGGCTTCGCAGCGTTCGCCGTAGGTCAGGTTGATCACTTTGACGTGGCCGTCCTGGGCCAGGCGTATAATAGAGCCGCCGGCGCGGGTGCAGAAGTCGGCGGCGTGGGCGCTGAAGACGAGGGTGCGGCGGTTGGGGCGAATCATGGGAGGGGCTCCTTTAGGGCTGGTATGGGTGGTGGGGCAGGGTGATAGTATATAATTTGATTTGTTGGAGGGCAATGTGGTTGGGATGGCGTTGGGCTAGTGGCCGGAGTGGGTTGTGGACTGCGTTGGTCGATATAACGGCGAGGAGTATGATGAATATAGGTTGGTGGTACAGGTTGGGTTTGATTGTTTTTGCCTGGGCGAACTTTGGGGTTTGTTTAGCGCAGGTAGAGAAGTCTGCGGATTTAAAAAAGATTGCGCCGGCGGCAGTGGTGGATAGCAGTGGGGTTATGTTGGAAATTCCAGGGGAGGCGGCGGGGGCCAAGGCGCCATAAGAAATTGGGCATTTGCCCAATTTCTGATTGTCACCTCGATTTATGTTTTAATCCTAAATATCTGTTTTAACTTATTTTAAAAAAACAATCGAATATTGGCACGGCAATTGCGAGTGTAAGACCAACATCGCAACCCACCGGAGGTTAAACCGAAGGAGGCTCTCATGGGTACGGAAATGGTTTATTGCACTGTTGCCGCGGCGTTAATGGCCGCCGTCATCGTAGCCAAGGTGATTACCGTGCGACTGTTGGTACTGGCGCAGGACAATATCAAAGATTTGCAGTTTGAATTGATAGTACGGCGCGAGCAACTGCGCAAAGCGCAGGCTGAAAACAAGAAAGAGCAGCAGGTGAAATTGTCCCTAAAACACAAGAGAAGCGGGTTGTTAAAAAAGATCGATCCGCTCAGAATACTGGTGCAAACTTACGCGCAGCAGGAGGCGCTGCTGCAATTGCAGCAAATGGATATTCCCGAGGAGGAGGGGATGCGGTTAGAAGCGGCGTAAAGTTTGCGGTTTCCGTACCGGTAAAATTGAATATAGTGGTTTGATCGCCTGGATATTCTGCGAGGTCTGATAGTCTGACAGGGAAGAGGGGAAGACTGCGAAGATGTCCAGGCCATCTTTTTATATTGGAGCAGCTTATCGCCCGATTTTGCCAGGGCACACTGCGACCAAACAAAAGAGCCGGTGTAAAACTCACCGGCTCTTTTGTTTGGTCGCAGTGCAATGTAAGTGTGAGCGATTACTGGTGTGAGGCTATGGGGTACGACATGGAATTACTGCTCTTTGCCGTCGCCGAATGAGATGAGCGGGGCGATTAATATCGGCGGTCTGGCCTTGTCGATCGCCGTGTGCATTTTGTTCTTTGTTTTTGTCGACAACGATTGGTGGCGCAATAGTTATCACAAAAACGCCGACGAGATCTACCAGATCATTCAGCTGGACTACCCGGCAACCGATAGCTTGCGACGGTGTTGGGCGCCTCGGTGAAGGGGGTTGCGCTGATGCTGTCGCGCGAGTTCACCTGGCTGATACTGGTGGCTTTTGTAGTCGCCGTGCCGCTGGGGTATTTCATCACTTTTGAAATAGACCTGGCGCACCGCGTTTCGCCGGTTAAAGCGGATCCGCTGGTTTTTGTGCTGGCGAGTTTATTGATGCTTTCAATGGCCTGGTTGAGCGCGAGTTATTTGTCCATTCGGGCGGCGCGGGCCAATCCGGTGGATTCGCTCAGGGATGAGTGAAGGAGCAGGCAATGAAATTAGAGTTGTGTTTTTTGGGCATTGTGGTGATTGATGGCAGCTTGTAAATTGACGTGATAGCATATCGAATTGCCGAGAACGTTAGTTTACAAGTTGCCATTTCCCGTTTATAGGAAAGTCAATGACGACAGAAAATAACGCCGAACAATCGCTCACCGATGCACAGCGCGACGCCTGTCTAGAGGGCATTGATCGAGACAGCTACGTCATCTTACCTGTTACCTTGCCGCAGAGTATGATCGACCGCGCCAACGCCTATATTGACGCCTACTGCGCACAGGTCGGTGAGGAGGAGCGGGCCGAAAAGGGACTGAGCGAGACGAATATTGTAGAGCACGACCCGGTATTTCGCGAGTTTTTGCTCTACAAACCCGCCCTGCAATTGAGCTACGATGTGATTGGGCCGATGTTTCATTTGGGGCAGGACAAGTGGACCCGCAAATACCGCGTTGAGGGGCGCCGCGACCCCATGTCGATCAACTGGCATTCGGACGGGCCGCTGGGGTATCCGGAGGTGGACGGGCGTTGCCCGCTGCACACGCTGCGCTTTGGTTATTTTACGAGCGACGCGACGCACGACGATTCGGGCACGCTGGAGGTCATTCGCGGCTCGCATCTAAAGAAGGTGTTGCACGCGCAGGAATCCATTCACCTTAGGCCTTTTAGCGGCCATCGCCAGGACGATTTTGTCACCGACCACGTCACCGTAAAGGGCAAGGCCGGCACGATTGTGGCCTTTCACAATGCCATCTGGCACCGGGCGCAGCCCAATATGTCGGATATCCCGCGGACGATCGTTTACTTTCAGTATTGCCACACCATGATGCATCCGCTGCACCGCGATGTGCCCTACCCCGGCGATATGTCGCATTTTACCGATGAAGAGCGCTGGTTGTTGGGCGAGCCGCGCGAGCCGTCGAGATGGGTTGTAGGCAATGCGGCGGATAAGGCGCGCATGGGGCGTTTTCGCCGGAGTTCTGACGTCTAGGCGTTTGTGGTGTGAATTTCAAGCTGCTCCAAAGATATGTCTATCGACATACGCATTGCGGAATTTGCCTTCGGGATCAAAGTGATGCGCCAGGGCTTGAAAGTCGGCAATGCGCGGATAGGCCGTCTGCACCTGGGCCGGTGCCATGGCAAAGAGCTTGCCCCAGTGGGGGCGCGGCGCAAAGGGGGCTAGATATTCTTCCAAAACGGGGAGGAACTGTTGCACTGCGGGCCAGTCTTTGACCCAGTTAAAGTGGATGCCAACAACATCTTGCCCATAGGCGGTGCTCAGCCAGAGCTCGTCTGCGGCGACGCTGCGAATCTCAGTGATGGTCAGGATTGGGGTCAGCTGCTGGCGCAAACCGGCCACCACCTTTATGGCGTCAACGGCATGGCGGCGGGCCACAAAATATTCACTTTGCAATTCATTGCCTTCTTGTAGCGCATCCTTGAGACAGAAGTGGGGCAGGAGTTCATGCCAGGGCCCGGGCATTCCCATTTGGGTGAAATGGCGGTCGGGCGCCTCGCCAAAGGTATGGCCGCCGGGCACCAATGGCGCGTCGAAGAAGGTTGTAGGTACTGCCAGTGGCGCCTCCGCCTCCTCGGCAAACTGCTGTTTAATCCAAACTGAATCAATGTAATCTTCCTGCCAGGTGGGAAAGAGGCTGACGCTATAACCGGCGGCCATGATGGCATCAAATGAGTCATAGATATGGGTCATGGGCAGCTTTTGGTAGACCTGTTGTTGGATGGCATACGCCGGTAGCAAATCGAGCGAGACCCTGGTTACCACACCGAGCGCGCCCAGCGCGACGACCGCGCCCAAGAATTGATCGCCGTCTTTGTCGCGGGTGAGCGTTACTAAATCGCCGTTGGCGGAGATTATTTCTAAGCCGCAAACCGCGGTGGCCAGATTGCCGAGCGCATCGCCAGAGCCGTGGGTGGCGCTCATGCAGGCGCCGATGACAGTGATGTGGTCGAGCGAGGCCATATTGTGCAGCGCGTAGCCGGCCGCGTGCAATTGGGGGCAGAGTTGGCGATAGGTGATGCCGGCGTTGACAGTGGCTACGGGGTGTTGGTGGTCGATGGTTATCTTATTGTCGAGCCTGTTTAAGGAGACCAGATCGCCGGTCGTGTCGGCAATGTCGTTAAAGCAGTGACGCGAGCCGATGACGCGCACCTTGTCGGCCTTGCGGACGATTTCTTGTAGGCCGGTAATTGTTGTCGGCTGATGAAAGTGGGCCGCGTTGAAGGCCGTGTTGCTGGCCCAATTTTTATGGTGGATTGTCATAGTGTTTGGTTCTTATGGCAGGTGGATGGGTGGCCGGGTGAGAGGTTGCCCACCATGATGGCATATTCTGTGCCGCCCGTCAATATATTTCGCGCCAGCATCGAATGATTCTTATAGCTCCAAAGATGGTTATATTGTAGCAGGAGAATGCCGCCCTCTCGGTTGTCCAAATTGGGACTACATTTTTTTAGGACATTAACAGCTATGACAGCCCCTTTCACGAATCAGCTTTTGCGGTTGTGGAACGTCTTCTTCTGCGTCAGTCTGCTCAGCGTCGGATCGGGTGCGGCGCAACCCTTTTTCGAAGACGTGACGGCAGAAACCATCGGCCCTTTGCCGTTGATCCCCGGTGGTATTGTCTTTGGGACTACAACAACGACGGCGATCTGGACCTATTTCTGACCGTGGGGTCGATAGCCTTCTTCGGAAGAGATTTGCTGCTGCGCTGAACGGCCTTAGTTTAGTAGCCGTTTGCGTCGTGAAATCCACAGTCGTGTGGCGTAGAGGTGACGCAATCTTCGGTTCGCCTACTCATTTCTCTCTGTAGGACAGCTGGCACGGATCTTGCCTATTCTTCGAAACTCTGATTTGTTTTTTTGAACTTATAACAATACTGTGGACACTTTTTGTAAGTCATTGATAGATAACGGCTTAGATAAATAGATATCGAAATTTGTAATTTGTTGATAAATAATCACTTACGAATTTCAACCTTACAAAAATCCGCTCAAAAT
>CAXGRO010000253.1:0-7941 GCA_964012055.1 uncultured bacterium | reverse complement strand
GAAAAACCCTGGACTTTGACGGACTGGTCGAATTTTAAAAGTCACACATCACGTATAAATCATAGATCGGCCAAGCACTAATGTCAAATAATCCCCTCCTCAATCCATGCGAAAGTTTTCCCCTAAATAGATCCGGCGCACGTTGGGATCGGCGGTCAATTGGCGGGCGCTACCCTCGGTCAAAATGCGCCCGTCCACCAAAATATAAGCCCGATCGGTAATTTGCAAAGTCTCCCGCACATTGTGGTCGGTGATGAGGATGCCCAGATTTTTCTGTTGCAGCGAGGCAATGATGGCCTGAATGTCCTCCACCGTGCGCGGGTCAATGCCCACAAAAGGCTCGTCTAACAATATATAGCTGGGCTCAATGGCCAGGGCGCGGGCAATTTCAACGCGCCGCGTCTCCCCGCCCGAAAGGGTGTCGGCCTGCTGGCCGGCGCGCTCGTGCAAATCCAACTCGCCCAATAATTCGTCCAATCGCCGCTCCAATTCGCGCCGCTCCAAACGGCGCATTTCCAAAACGGCGCGAATATTCTGCTCGACCGTCAATTTGCGAAAAATCGACCGCTCCTGCGCCAAATAGCCAATGCCGTGGTGCGCCCGCTGGTACATGGGCATGTGGGTGATTTCAGTACCGTCCAGATAAATGCGCCCGGCGTCGGGGGTGACAAAGCCCACAATGCTGTGAAACGTGGTCGTCTTGCCCGCCCCGTTGGGACCGAGCAGCCCAACCACTTCCCCCCGCTCCACCGCCAGGCTCACGCCGTTGACCACGCGGCGGCGGCCGTAGAGTTTGCCAATTTCTTCAACGACTATAGCCATTTCCGCTCACTTCTCTTTTTGCGGCGCATAGATATCGCCCGCAGGTTTGGCGATGTCCACCTGTACCACCTCGCCGTCTTCCAATTTTACTTCTAATTTCTCACCACGAAAATGACTGGGGGTAAAATCCTCCTCGTCCTCGTCTTGCGGTGGACGGGAAAGGACTTCGGCCCCGCCCAAAACTTCGACGCGCTGCAGCGTCCCTTCTGAAAAAAAGAGCAGCATGCGCTCGCCCTTAAAACCACTCACCGCACCTCGCACCAAATGCTGGTGGGTTACATCCGCCGCCCCCTCCAGTTCAATCCGCTGCAAGCGCTGGTCGGCAAAGAAAATCTGTCCCTGCTCGCTTTTCATCCACACCATCTGCTCCCCCGCCGAACTCATTTCGCCCTCAAAAGCGCCGTGCAGGTGTACCTGATCCACTTGCCCCTGAGGCAATACAACAACCATGGAATCTGCCACCAGACCACTGTTATAAGATTCGACCGCCTGGCGCAAATTCACCGCCCCGGCCACCGCTAGGCGTTCGTCGGCTTCTGCATAGACGCCGCGCTGCGCCCTTATATTCAAATCGCCCGCCGCCAGGTGAAAACCGGGTTGACCGACCAGCACCCGCTTTTCCAGGTCAAAGCGCAATTGCTCGGCACCCATGTGCAAAATCTGGTCGCGCTGCAATTTGAGCAGCGGCGCTTGGCGCAACATCAACTCCTGAGCGCCCAGATCAAAAACCAGGCTCCCCGCCGTGGCCTCCCCAAAAAATTCGGGCACCTGCAACACCGCCGCGCCTTCGGCCGCCAAATTTTCCTCGGCGATGCGATAGACCAGACGCTCCACCCGCAGCTCCCGCTCTCCCTCGCGATAGACCACCTCGCCGGTGGCAACCACCTGCTCTGGATTAGTCCCATAGTCCAATTGCGCCGCGGCGACGGATCGCTCCCCTTCAATAAATAGCGCCGGCTGCCCGCGCGCTTCCACCTGCTCAGCCAGCCAATCCTGCACCAAAACGTCGCAGCGCAATTCGACCTCTCCTTGGCGCCACACCACCTCATCCCGAGCCTCGGCCCACTCCCCCCCCAAATCGTAATCGAGCGCCGCCGCCGTAAAACGCCGCAGCGAATCTGCCCCCGCCACGCCGCCAGAAAAGTACATCATCCCTTCCGCTTCTAAATAGCGCGCCCACCGACTGCGCAACTCGACATCCCCATAGCGCACCACGGCACTGTCGTAATCCACTTCCACATACCCATCGCGATAGCTACCCTGAGCGCGCGGTGCGCGTATTTCCACCTCGTACTCCCTACCCTCCCTAGCACTCCTCCAACGCCCCTCCACATCCTCTATAGACCACTGCTGAAAGTCAAACCCCGCCCTCAGCCCCCTCCCCATCTCCTCCCCTTGCGGCGCCCGGATCTCCACATTTTCGGGAACCCACAACGCCTCTTCCTCCCTATCCCACACCAGTGTATCCGCCCGCACCCAAAGACTGTCCGGCATTTCCAACACCACTTCCCCCGCCGCCGCAATCTGTCCCTTCCCCCTGGCCAAAGTCAAACGCCGCGACCGCAATTGCGACCGCCGTCCCCCTTCTCCCCTGAATTCCATCTGCGACCCACTGTCCGCATACGTCTGCTTCCCCTCCACCCACATATAAGCAGCTTCAATCCCCATCTGCAAATCCGGATCCCCAATATCGAGCCGCGCCCCCCAAACCTCCCTATCCACATTCGTCGCCACCGGCACCACCTCCTCCCCCCTATCCACCGCCGGACTACAACTCAGTAAAATTCCCCCCAATAAAAATATCCTTCTCACCCTGTCATCCTAGCGCAGATAACTCGCGCCCCACGGAGGTCGGGTAGGGGACCGTCCCAGAGCGGATTCCAAAGGGGCTGTCCGCAGGACAGCCCCTTTGGAATCGGAGCCCGGCAGGAGCCGGGCGAGAATGAGCGTTGGGACGGTCCCCTACCCAACCGTCCACAAACTAGCTAAACGAAAGATTATAAAAATAAAAAAGGCCGCACTCCCCACCACCAAGCACGACCATTCAACCATTTTCTCCCCAGCCCGCCCCTACGCTGCCTGATCCAACCGCTCCTCCTGATAGGCCAACGACGCGGCCACAAACCCCGAAAACAACGGCGCCGGATTGGCCATGCGCGACTTAAACTCGGGGTGCGCTTGCGTGGCAATAAAAAAGCGATGGTTTGACAATTCGATAAACTCCATCAGCCGCGTGCCGTCCTCGCGCCGATGGTAGCCCGAAAAGACCAGCCCCTCGTCCTCAAGCACCTCCACAAAGCGCGGCGACACCTCGTAGCGATGACGGTGCCGCTCCAAAACCACCTTGTCGCGCTCGCGCATAATTTGCCCCACGCGAAAGGCCTGCTCCTCGTTTTGGGTCAATTGGCAGATGCGCTCGGCGTCCTCCTTGAGGCGGCCCAATTGTTCGTAGAGCTGCAAAACCCGGCTATCTTTCTTCAGTACCGCAGCATACGCACCCAAACGCATGCTGCCGCCAAAGCGCTTCTCTTGCAAAATTCCCTTCTGGCTCTCCTGCACCGAAACCACTCGCCACTGTTCCTCGTCGCCGAATTCCTCCGAACCGGCTTCTTTAATACCGGCCACGTTGCGAGCGTATTCGATGACGGCCAATTGCAGGCCGTAACACAGCCCCAAGTAGGGAATGTCGTGCTCGCGCGCATAGCGGATGGCGTCAATCACGCCTTCGGAACCGCTGCCACCAAAGGCGCCGGGCACGATAATGCCACTGAACTGATCCAATTCTTCCAGTTCCATCTCGCCGTTTTCAAATTTATGACCGTCGATCCAGGTGATTTCGACCTTGGTATCCCAGGCCACGCCGGCGTGCACCAGCGATTGATTGACTGACAAATAGGAATCGGTGAATTGAAACTCGCCGATTTCGGCGTATTTACCCACCATGGCCACCTTGATGCGTTGGGAGGGCTCCTTGCTGCGATGGACCAGCTGGGCCCAGTGGCTCCAATCGACATCCTTCTTGACCGACAGGCCCAATTTATTGAGCATTTTCTCGCCCATATTTTCGGCTTCCAGGGTCAGGGGAATGTCGTAGATGGTTTCCATGTCGGGCGCCGAAATGATGTGGTCGATGGGCACATTGGCACCAATTTGGATCTTTTTCTTGCGCACGTCATCAATGGCGCACTCGGCGCGACAGACGATGAAATCGGGAAAAATGCCCTGCTCGCTGAGCATTCGTATAGCCTGTTGCGTCGGCTTAGTTTTCATCTCGCCGACGTGGGGGGGCACCGGCAGGTAGGTGATGAGCACATAGACAAAATTCTCTTCGCCCAGCTCGCGCTCCAGTGCCTTTACCGCAAAGAGGAAGGGTTCGTTCTCGTAGTCGCCCACCGTGCCGCCGATCTCGATAAGCACGACGTCGTAACCCTCGCCGGCATCCTGAATGCGCCGCGAGATCTCGTCGGTGATGTGGGGAATGGGCTGCACGGTCTGGCCCAGGTATTCGCCGCGGCGCTCGCGCTCGATCACCGTGTGGTAGATCTGCCCCGTGGTCAAGTTGTTGAGGCGCGGCAAATCGATGCCCAAAAAGCGCTCGTAATTGCCCAAATCCTGGTCTATTTCGCCGCCGTCGTCGGTGACCCACACCTCGCCGTGTTCGGTGGGCCTGAGGGTGCCGGCGTCGTAGTTGATATAGGGATCAATTTTGACCGCCGTGGTTTTGTAGCCGTGGGCTTGCAGGATTTTGCCCATGGACGCCGTAGTCAAGCCCTTGCCCACCCCACTCATCACCCCACCCGTCACTACGACGTATTTTGGACCTGTGTACACTTCTGCCAACTTCACTCTCCCCTTGGTTCAGTGGCAAATGCAAAGAAGCGGCGACAAAACGCTGCCGGCGCCGTATTCATTCGATAATTCTGGGCACTTTAAAGTACTCTCCTTTTCTCTGGGGCGCCGGTTCCAATAAAGCCTCCAGGCCCTCAAAGGACACTACCTCATCGCGGCGAAAAGCATTGGTTATGGGCACTACGTGGGAAGTAGGCTCCACGTCTTCGGTGTCCAATTCGTTGAGCTTTTCCATGTATTCGAGGATTCGGTTGAGCTCCCCGGTCAGCCGTTCCTCTTCTTCTGCGACAAAGCGCAACCGCGCCAGGCGCGCTACGGCGCGCACATCTTCTACTGTAACTGCCATTTTATCAATGTATTAATTAGAACTGGCAAATTTGGCCCTCAATTTTGCGAGGACGCTCTAATATGCAGGACGTGCGAGATGAACGCAAGACTTTTTGCATTTAACCTTGCCCGGCCCCCAAAGAGTGGCTATAATGGACCCTGATCCAATCATTTTTGACGCCGCAACCGTCCGAATAAAGGTCCCCGAACCATGCGCAAAGCATTTACCGTAGAACAAGCCAATCTGCTCATTCCCACTCTCGACAAAATTCTGGAACAGATCGCCGCAAAAAAGGCCGCTGCACAGGTACACTACGGCAAAATCAAGCTACTCGACACCATGTGGGGCGAAGAGATTAAAAAGGCTAATAACCCGGATCGCCAAAATTATCAACAACACTTAGACCAATACACCGCAATCGCCCACGACATAGACGCGCTGGTACAACGAGAAATCCTCGACCGCGGTTTGCGCTTTCCCGTCGGCGGCCTGGAGCACGGCCTCGTCGACTTTCCCACTACCTTCGAGGGGCGCTGGGTGCTGCTGTGCTGGCAAAAGGGCGAAGCCCAATTGAGTTACTGGCACGAATTGGATGGGGGATATGCCGGGCGCCAAGAAATACTCGCCGAGCACGTCATCTACATGGGCAGTGAAGAAGATTTGCCCGAACTTCCGCTCTAGGGCAGGGTGCTCAATTGCTCGGCCGCCTCTCGGGCGTCTCCAAAAACCACTTCCACCGCTTCGCAGTTCTCTGCCAAACGCCCGATCAAATCTACGCCGGCGGCACTCCAACTATCTATATTAAAACTCTGTTCCAGTAAATGCCGGGCGGCTTCGGCCTGCCCTACGGAACGCATTTCAACCGCTTCACCCGGCCGCAAGACGGGAAATATCAATTGTACAATCTCGGCCTCGGCAACAACAATGCCGCCATTTACATTGGACGGGGCCAAATAATAATAGGTGTCGAACACTTTGAACGAGGGCGGGTCAAAACCGGCGAGGGCGGCGGCAAAAAGCTGCTGAGTCTGGCGGTGGACGATGAGGTCGCGACGAAAGAGGTGGACGCGCAGGTCGTGCGGTTCGACCAATGCTACCTCATAGGTAAAAATGGTCGCACCGCGTTCGGCCAAAACCAGCGCCAGCGAAGTTTTGCCGGCGTCCGGGGGACCAATCAAAAGACGCGCCTGATTGGCAAAGGAGACGACGCCGGCGTGCAATTGGAAAAAATGCCCCAAGCCGGCCATGGCCGCTTCGGTTAGGGCCCACTCGGTTTCTTGGAAAAACGTCGATAAATCGCCTACAGCGACGACTTCTTCGGCATTTTCATAAAGCCCTAAAGCACCATTGTGGCACTTTAGGGCGAAGTGGACAGATGGACGTCCGCATGAGACGCGGATGTCGGCATACAGGGCCTCTGCCAGATCGCGCAATTGGACGTCGGCCTCCAGGGCAAAACAAAATCGGCAATGCGATATACCCCTTTCCACGGGTAGACGCCCATAGGCCTTTTAGGCAGCCATCCTGCGCGTGTCCTTGGCGCTCAGTTCGTGTAATTCGCCGCGCAGTGTGGCAATCGACTCGGTCAGGCGCATTTTGCGGGCCCGGTACTGGCGCTCCATTTGATGTACGGCCTGCGTCTTTTCCACAATATCCTGCAGTTCGGCTTTTAATGCTCGGCATTCCTCTTCACCCCGCCGCATTACAATTTGCGCTTGGCGCATCCTCCAGGCCAAAAACCAGCGCAACCCCAGAGGAATAGCCAGTAGAAGAGCCATAGTAATCAAGAGCTTATCTCCATTTAGTACTATTTTATACAAATAAATACTCTACCATAAATATCGACCGATATCGCCCAGGCTCTACTTTTTTAAGCAAACACTACCTACTCTGCTGGTTTTGGCCCTCTCACAACCCCAATTCGAGTTTTTCTAACTCCTTGATCAGCAAACGCAAGAGTTGGCGCTCCCTCTTGTTGGCACCGGTCGTCAGCGCCAACAAAAAGCGCAAATTGTCGTTGGCGCTGTATTCTGCGATAATTTCATCCATCACTTGGCGTTTGTCTTCGGGCAATTTGCCGATCACATCTTCCAGCAAGACTGTAAAATCCATTTTTTCCGCCTTCCTTGTATTTTCGGTTGATGGCTAATCTTAGGAGATCTATGTCGTATGGGTCAAGGATAACTCACAAAAATGCCTTGACCCGGTTATCCATATATAGTATTATCTTTTCCTCGTAACCCCATTTGTAGTAGGAGGACGTCCACTCCACTCCCCGGACTGGTCCTCCTGAGCGAATTCCTTCCCCTCCCTGGTAAGATTCGCATTAAAATAGCTTTATCTCCTCTAAAAACAGCATATTGTGCCAGCGCTAATTGTGTGTCCAGACCTTTTTAAGGAGAGGTATTTTGCGCCTAACTCACCTCGAGATATTTGGTTTTAAATCCTTCGCCCAAAAAGTCGAAATTCCCTTTGGCCCGGGCATTACGGCCATTGTCGGCCCCAACGGCTGCGGCAAATCCAATGTTGTCGAAGCCATCCGCTGGGTTTTGGGCGAACAGCGCGCCGGCGCTTTTCGCAGCCACCGCATGGAAGAGGTGATCTTTTCCGGCACCCGCGGCCGCAAACCGTTGGGCATGTCCGAAGTGGCGCTCACCATTGAAAACAGCGACAACACCCTGCCCATCGAATTCAACGAAGTAACCCTGACGCGGCGCCTCTTCCGCTCGGGCGAAAGCGATTATTTGCTCAATAAAATTCCCTGCCGCCTGCTCGACATTCACAACCTGCTCATGGACACCGGCTTGGGGCAGGGGTCCTACGCAGTGATGGAGCAGGGCATGGTGGATGAAATCATCAGCGAGAAGACCGAAAACCGACGCCGCATTCTCGAAGAAGCCTCGGGCATCACCAAATACAAAACCCGGCGCCGCTCCACTTGG
>CAXGRO010000252.1:0-7955 GCA_964012055.1 uncultured bacterium | reverse complement strand
ATATCTATTTATCTAAGCCGTTATTTATCAATGACTTACAAAAAGTGTCCACAGTGTTGAATAAGAGAAGGGCGAGATCGAATGATCCCGCCCCTCTTGGTAAGAGTGCTGATTATTTCTTGGCTTTTTTCTTTTTGGCCGGTTTTTTGGTGCCCTTGCGGCCGGGGAAGGTTAATTCGGCGACGCCGGACTTATCCAATTCGCCCAGGCCTAGCCGTTTCATGCGGTCGTACTGGGCTTTGGTGGCGCGCGCCAGCGGCAGATTGAGGCCGGCTTCTCCGGCCAGCTTGAGGGCTATGCCTGAATCTTTGGCGGCGTGGTCGGCCGAAAAATAACACTCGTGATCGCGGGCGACCATGTCTTCGCCGTCGGTCTCCAGCACGCGGGCGTTGGCGCCGGTCTGCGAGAAAACGTCCATAAGGGTTTCTATATTCAAGCCCAGGGCCTTGCCCAACCCCAAACCTTCGGCGAGTCCGGCGGTGTTGATATTCATGACCATGTTGACCAGGGCTTTGACCTGGGCGGCCTTGCCGGTGGAGCCGATGTGGCGCAAGTTGATGCTCATGGATTTGAGAATGGGCAGCACCCGGTCAAATACGCTCTTCTTGCCGCCGCACATCAGGTAGAGGGTGCCATCGCGCGCCTGGGTGATGCTGCTGGCCATGCAGCCTTCCAGGGAGGAGGCGCCCACTTTAGCGGCGCGTTTTTCAACCTCCACGTGGGTGGCCGGGCTGATGGTAGCGCAGTTGATAAAGGTGGTGCCCTTGGCGTCTTTGAGCAGGCTGTCGCCGCTGTTGCTAAAGATGCCCAGCATGGCCTTGTCGTCGGTGACCACGGTGATGACGACGTTGGCGGCGGCGCTCACGTCGCTCAAGTTTTTGCAGGCCTGGGCGCCTAACTCCTTGGCCACTTTATTGGTGAGGCTAGGGGCGATGTCGTAAACCGCCGTCACCTTAAATTTGTCGTCTTTGAGGTGGCGGGCGATGTTGGCCCCCATGCGGCCGAGGCCGACGACGCCAATTTTAAAATCTCTCTTGGTCATTTTCTTGGCCATGACAAACTCCTTAATTAATGAATGTAAAAAGGGAATCGCACTCGTTTTAGTCCGGGCAAGAAAATAGGGCGATGCGCACGAATTTCCAACTAAAATATCAGTGGACCGCCATGGGATCAGCGGCGATACCTGGGGAAGAAGAATGTTTTCGGCTTTAGGAATCCTGGCCTTAACGCTGGGCTTTGTCGTGCTTTTCCTCACCTTCATGTGGATTGCCAATCTGCGCCATAAAGCGCGGGGACCGGTAGGGGAAATGGAGGACAAACCAGAACAGTCGGGCACGGCCATTATGATCCACGGGGCCAATTACGGCCTCGTCCTGGGCATCTTGGCATGTGCTCTCTTTAAAGTGTCCACCCTCATGTTGGTGATTTCCCTGGCGGGAATTTATTACGCGAGTCGAGCTTTGTGGCAGGGCATGAGCTGGTACAGGATTATAGTCTACCGAGCGCTAGTGGGGTTAATATTGGGCGTGGCTTCGGTTGGCCTGCATTTGCTCAACGTATCGGGACAACTACCGGCCATTTCACAATGAGTAGGTAACCTGGACGTCATACTAAACAGATCGTAATTTATCAAGTTCAAAGCAGTTAACGATCTATATGCCCTCAGGTCACCAAGCCAAACTCCCCCCTATACTCGATAAAATAACGACTCTGTGAAAGGCAAAGTAGATGAAAATTGGAATTACCCAGATTATCTTGGGAAAAGCCACTCTCCAAGAAACCCTCGACCTGTGCAACGAAGCCGGCTACGAAGCCGTAGAACTCGTCTTTGACGCCGAAAAAGACCTCAACGTCGACCTGAGCGACGAAGAAATCAAAGCCGTGGGCCAGCGTTGTGCTGACGCTGGCATCGAAATAGGCAGTGTCATCGCCTGGAACGCCGAGCGCGGCAACCTTTTGAGTCGCGACCCCACTCAGCGCGAACTGTGTTGCAAGTCCGTTATCCGTTCGTTAGAAATCGCCGGCTTATTACAAGTCGATGGCGTCCTCCTGCACCCCGGCCAACTCTCCGCCGAGGGCACCTACCAAGAAGCCTGGAACGATCTGCGCGATGCCTTGTCTGATCTGGCCTCCGTCGCCGAGCAAAACCAAGCCGCCATTTGCCTCGAAAACGTGTGGAATAAATTCCTGCTCAGTCCCTGGGAAGCGCGCCAATTTATCGACGAAGTAAACAGTCCGTGGATGGGCGTCTACCTAGACACCGCCAATATGATGGCCTATGGCTATCCCGAGCACTGGATAAGGGGCCTTGAACACCGCATCAAGAAAGTGCACTTCAAAGACTTTAAACGCCGCGAACACAGCTTTGTAAACTTACTCGACGGCGACACCGATTGGCCCACCATCATGGCCGAATTGCGCCACATAGGCTACGCCTCAACCCTCATTCACGAAGTCGGCGGCGACCACCAGGTGCTGGTCGATTTGGGCGAGCGCATGCGTCGCATTGTCGCCATGTAAAAAAATAGAAAGGAAGAAATTTTGGCATATATCAAGAATTGGCGTGACGTCCAGCCCGACATCTCCCACATGAGTGCCGTGCACTGGGGCGGCTTGCGCGATTGGGAGCGCGCCAACGACGAAGACGACCGCAATCGCCTGCGCCAACTACAGGGGTTTGCGCGCCACGCCCTGCAGGGCCACAAAACCTCCGACCACCACCGTCACGAAAACCTCGAGCAAGTCTATTACGTGCTCAGCGGCTCGGGAGAAGTGCTCTTTGACGGCGAACGCTACAATACCGAAGCCGGCGACGCTATCTACTTGCCCACCGGTCTTTACCACCAGATGTTCAACGACATG
Source organism: uncultured bacterium (assembly GCA_964012055.1). GTDB lineage: Bacteria > Latescibacterota > UBA2968 > UBA8231 > UBA8231 > CAXGRO01. The sequence goes on along the minus strand of CAXGRO010000252.1, from coordinate 5,093 downwards.
AACGAGGAGTGGCTGGAGCACCACGTTATCAGCATGAAGGTCGACGGGCCGGGCGGGGAGTTCACAATCCGCAACTGGCGCCAGGTGCCGCCCCAGGGTGACGGGGCCGGCGCGGTGCGCTGGCACCAATTGGGCAAGGAGGGCGAAGACCACGTGGGCTGCTTGCGCGGCATGGCGTTTATCGACCGCGAGGCGGTGCAGCCGCGCAGCGAAACTATAGAGCGGCACTACGAAGACACCGAGCAGGTCTATTACATCTTGGAAAACCAGGGGGTGTTAAGCGCCGATGGCGAGGACCGGGAAATTACCGAAGGCGATATGATTCACATCCCGGTGGGCATGCGATACAAGATCAGCAACCCGCACGAGGAGTGGCTGACTTATATGATCATTGCCGGATAACGGGCGGTTAGTGGGCGCGCCGGGCGCTGGCCAAAAGCCTGCTGGCGTCCAGGTTTTTGGGCGACAACTGCACGGCGCGTTGCAGCGAGTCGATGGCGGCGGTAAAATTGCCCTCGCTGTAATACAACTGTCCGAGTTGGAAGTGGGCCAGGGCGTATTGGGGGAGGGCCTGCGTAACCTGCTGGTAGATGCCCCGCGCCAGGTCCACTTGTCCGCGGTCGCGGTAGAACGCGGCGAGGTGCAGGTATTCACGCCAGTATTCAGTTTGGGAGGGTTTTTGTGCCAACGCCTGGCGAATGGCTTGTTGTGCTGCGGCGGTCTGGCCACTCAAACGGCGTATTTGGGCCAGCAGATACCAACTGCGGTCGTGCCGCGGCTGTAGGGTCACGGCCTTTTCCAGGGCCGCAACCGCCGCGGCTACCTCGTTGTGTTCGGCGAGCAAGAATCCCAAATTTTGCCAAGCCAAATCAAGGTTGGGCTGTTGTGTCACGGCCGTGCGGTAGGCCTTTTGGGCTAGGCGCGGCTGTTTTTGGGCGGCCAGGCAATTGCCCATAAAAAAATGGGCGCGCGGATAGTGGGGCTGTATTTGCACGGCGCGCGAAAAGAAGGACAATGCCCTGGCGTTGTCTTTTGTCTGTCCGTACTCGTAGAGCCCCAAATTGTAAAAGGCAACGGCGGCCAATTGTTGTAGCTCTATATTGCCCGTTTGCAGCGCGTTGGCAACCATGTACTGTCCCTGTTTTTGCAGGGTGGGGTCGGTTTGGAGTTGCGCAGAGATGCCCAAGACGAGGGTGACCTCACGCGATTCGGGATGATTGGACGCGGCTTGGGTGAGTACTGCCCGAGGCGATTCTCCCAATAAAAAAGCGGAAATGGCCAGGCGGCTATAAACGTCGGCGGGCAAGATAGCGCTATCGCGTTGGACGGCCTGTTTAAAGGCGGCCAACCCCGATGCGTGGAAGTTGCGAGAGATGTGGGCGCGGCCGGCGGCATACAGACCGTAGGCTTCGGCTCGCTGCAGGGAGTGGACGCTAACAGCGGTGCAAATCAGTGCGGTCAAGGCAAAAGCGGTGCGGGCGTATTGCTTGCCCAGGCGCAAATCCACTTCCTTTAGTACTGCGCGCACGGACCAGGCCAAAAGCAGGGAAGAGCCGGCGGAGGCCAGGTAGAGATAGCGCGACAGGGCTTCGTTGGAGCGAAACAGAAAAGGCAAGAGGGCCAGCAGCGTCCAAACGGCCCAATCTCTGGCTGTAGACTCGCATCGCGATATTAAAGCAAACAAACCGACCAGGGTCAGCAAACCGACCCAAAGGACCCATTGTTGGGTTGCCGATTCTGGATAGGAAGAGCTGATGATTAGATCGCCGGTGATCCAATGGGCGGCAGTGAAGAGGGTGCCCAGGAAGTGCAGCATTTTTTCACCGACGACCGCAAGCGATGGGTCGGAGGCTACCTCGACGGATTGTGGGCTGTTAGAATAATACAAATGCATAAGCGCGGCGCTTGCGAATGCCGTCAAAAAGAGGGGTAGAGTCGCTTGCAAGATTCTTCCTGATGTTCCGTTTCTGAGCCAGCTGAGATAGGCCAGGAACGGGGCCAGCACGACCGTTGCAGCATGTGAGAATACAGCAAGGGCAAGGGAGATGGCGCCAAGGATTTGCCACTGAGAGCGCCGATCTTGCAGATAGTGGATGAAAAAGAGCAGTGCTCCCAGGGCAAAAATGAGCGCCAGCGGATAGGCCAAACACGAGACCCATTGCACGGCGCGGAAGTGGGCGACGTTGACTAAAAAGAGCAGGCCGCCCAGCAGGCTGAGTTCTAAATCTGCACCCAGGCGGCGGAATGTGGTTGCCAGGAGTAAGCTGGCGCATAGATGAAGGCCGATCAGGAGGGTGTGATAAGGGGTGAGATTATTGCCCCATAGCTTGTTCATGATCAGGAAAGTGAGTTCAACAACGGGCCGTCCGGGGTGATTGCGCTCGGCGGACAGGAGCAGGGAAAGGTCCTCCTGTACCGCAGCAGCGTCGGCCAGATGTTCAAAATCGTCGCTGTCGAAGGGAAGATGGGACAAACCTTGAAAAGCAAAGGCGGCCAGGCTGGCCATAATCAAGAAATATACGAGGTAAGTAGTCCGGCTATCCGGTATCTGAAACATATCGCCTTGCCTATTCAAATAGAATCAATGTTCGTACATTATGACCGCATAGCATGTGCCATTCGATTTTATTAGCAAAACGCATGCCCTTTAGGGTTGTTGTTTATAAGATATTAATAAATAAATATTTATGGAGTAAGCAAAAGCTCCATAAATATCTCAGGATCTATATATAAGAGGAAAATACTGCTCCCGGCCGGATTTTTCGGCCCTCTCAAAAGGAAGAGGCCATGACCATTACAGAAGAACTGCACAAAAACCTAACAGACATGATGAGCCTAATCGAGTCGGGCTCCCCCCCCAGCGGGGGGCCCGGCATTGCCGATTACTTGCGGCGCATTGACGAAATTAAAAACGAATTGGGACAAGACGCCCCACAAATGCTTGTGCACTACCTCGAAAAGCGCAGCTACACCAAGGCCATAGATTTTCTCGAAGATCGGGACGAAACCGTTGCCCCCAATTGCTGAGCGCTCCATGCGCCATGCGTTTTACAGCATCGTAGCGTGCATCCCTTACGCCAAAGTTATGACCTACGGCCAGGTGGCCACTGCGGCCGGCTTTCCCGGCTGTGCCAGGCAGGTGGGGTTTGCTCTGGCCGGCATGCCTGAAGAGTTAGATCTGCCCTGGCACCGGGTGATCAACGCCCAGGGCAAGGTGTCGCCGCGCGTCCACACCAAATTCCACGAGTTCCAACACGTTTTGCTCGAAGAAGAAGGCATTGTCTTTGAAAATGGGCGCATCAACTTGCAACTATACCGCTGGGACCCCGCGGGGGAGGAAGTGGACTGAATCGCCAGATCTTGCGACTGGCCGTGCCCAATATGCTGGCCTCCATCACCGTGCCCCTCATCGGCATAGCCGACACGGCGATGGTCGGGCGCTTGCCCAACGTGGCGTTTTTGGGGGCGGTGTCGGCGGCCAGCACTATTTTTGACTTGCTGTTTTGGGGCGCCGGTTTTTTGCGCATGGGCACCACCTCGCTGGTGGCGCAGCACTTTGGCGCCGGCGACCGCCGCGCCTGCGCCGAGGTGCTCTACCGCTCCTTGCTCACCGCCCTGGTGATAGGAGGCGCCATGCTGCTGCTGCGACAGTACGTCGCCGAATTCGGCTTTGCCGTTATCGGCGGCAGCGAGGAGGTACAGGTGTGGGGCAAGCGCTACTTTGCTATCCGCAGCTGGGGCGTGCCGCTGGTGCTGGTCATTTTTGCGCTAAACGGGTTTTTTCTGGGCACGGGCAATGCGTTGATTCCGCTGTGCCTGACGTTCATTGCCACCAGCCTTAATGTGGCGGCCGATTACGCACTGATTTTTGGTGCCTGGGGGGCGCCTGAATTGGGCGTGTTGGGCGCGGCCTGGGCGGCGGTGCTGGCCAATCTGGCGGCGGTGCTTACGGGTTTACTCTTGCTGGTCAAGGGATACGGTGCCTATCTGCGCGAAAAGGTGGATGACTTGCTGGCGCGCCGCAAGTTAACCTTGTTGCTGCGCACCAATGTCAACCTCTTCGGTCGCACCCTGTGTTTGTTGTTTGCCCAGTACGCCATGGTGAGCTTGGTGGCGCGCATGGGCGAGGTGCCTTTGGCGGCGCACGCCATCATCTGGCAGATATGGGGTCTGGTTAGCTACGGCGTCGACGGTTTTGCCCACGCCGCTGAGACCCTGGTGGGCAATCGGCTGGGGGCGCGCGATTTTGCCGGGGCGCGGCGCATTGCCTGGCGCATCATTCAGTGGGGGCTGGGCATTGGCCTGGGCTTTTCGTTGGTCTACGGCGTGGCCATAGAGTCCATAGCTCAGGCCTTTACCCCGCACCGCGAGGTCATCGAACAGATTGTGGCGCTGACCTATTTGATTGTGCTGGTGCAGCCTCTCAACGCCGTGGTGTTTGTCTTTGACGGCATTTTTATCGGCGCCAACGACATGGCTTATTTATTTAAGGCTATGGGCGTTGCCGCCTTTGCGGTTTTTGTGCCGTTGATATTTGTTTTTGTCTTCTGGTTGGGCTGGGGAATGCCGGGGGCCTGGCTGGCTTACAACGGCTTGATGCTGGGCCGATTTTTCACGTTATTGCCCCGCTATCGGGGGGATGAGTGGTTGCGCACTTTTGTCCATTGAGAGGAGGCTGTTATGCCGTTTGTCAACGCAGATAATATACCCAAAATGGAATTGTTTCCCGGCGCCCAAAGCGGCATTGTCGCCGGCGAAGGCATCATGCTCTCTTTTTTAGTTATGGAGCAGGACAGCGAGGTACCCGAACACAGTCACCCGCACGAGCAAGCGGGTTTGTTGCTGGAGGGCAAACTGCAGTTTCGCATTGGCGACGAAGAAATGCTCATGGCGCCTGGCGACGCCTTTATCGTGCCGCCCAATATGGTGCACGCCGGCGTGGTGGTTGAAGGGCCGGCCAAGGTACTCGATATTTTTAATCCGCCGCGCGAAGATTACCAGGACAAATACAATAAATACGCCCAGACGTCCGACCAGACCGTGTGGGAGTGATATTCGACTACAAGTAGAGGAGAGCAAATACATGAGCAAGA
>CAXGRO010000251.1:0-7972 GCA_964012055.1 uncultured bacterium | reverse complement strand
AGGTGCCCGCCACCACAAAAGCGCCCAGAATCATGCCGATAAAAAAGAAGCGGGTATCGCGGTAGAGACTGCCGCCGCCGTAGCGCAGCACAATGCCCTTGATCAGCCAGGCCAGAAAGACGTTAAACCACATCACGCCCGAGGTGAATATGGTGCCGCTCATAGCCAGCCCTAAAGGGTGCACCGGCCACCACAACACCCGGTGGTGCAGGGTGATCATTCCGATCATTAAACCGGAGCCCAAAAAAGTAAAAAGCCAGCCGCCCAGATCGGTACTCGACGGATTCTTCAGCATTTGCGCCAGATAGTTCATGGGGATCCAAGACGAGGTCTGCCAAAACCAACCGTCTAGATTGACGCCCCCGTATTTGTACGAGAGATAGAGCATGATCCAAAACGAGCCCAATAACGTCACCACGATCGCCGCCAGAATGCCCCACAGCAGCCCGCGCTTGCGCCCCGGCACCACCTCATTGGCCATCTTTAGCCCGTTGGCCACCGAAGCCATGGGAAAGGTCACGATGTCGGCCGTCCAGGGATACGTATAGGCCAGAGCCGTCAGACCGCTCCCTCCCAAACGGGCCGGCCCGACGCTGGCCATGATGAAGTCGGGCGCGATCAGCGGTGCCCGCACCAGCGCCACCCCCGCCTCGACGACAATGCGGCTCAGCGCCAGAAAAATCAACAGCGCCATCGCCAAAAACAGCGGCACCACCCACAGCGGAATGCCCGCCGCATTGAGCCACACCAGCATGACTGCTAGTCCTCCCAGTAGCCCCAAAACGGCGACGCGGTACGACATGATCTCGTCGTCGTCTTTCACTCTTTCGTCGCCGACAAACGCCTTGCGTATAACGTCGGCGATATGCTGCCGCGCCTTCCACAAGGTAAACAGCGCAAACGTCAACATCGCCCCAATCGACTGGTGCGTCAGATACGGCGAGCGCGGGTTGCTAAACCAGCCCAACTTCTCCGTACTACTGATCCCCGCCACATCAAAAATGCCCTGCTCGAAAAGGGTCAAGAGGTAGAACACCCAGATCCCCAGCGCCAAATTGCGGCTGATGAAATAGGAGAAGCCGATCAGAGAAAAGGAAAAAGTAAAAGGCAGGGAAATCACATTGCGAAAGAGCGTCAGAGAACTCTGCAACTGCACCGACGGAACGGCGGGAAAATAATTGCTCAGCGCATTGAGGCTGCCGACGATGACCGGCAGCGCAAAACCTATCCACATCATCCGCCGCCGAAACAACGGCGCCAGCGAAAAGCGCCCCTCCCCCTCCGCCTGCACCATCTCCAACGGCGCATGCATTATCGGATACAACAAGCGCTCCCGCTCCACCCACTGCCGGCGCAACATGACCATCAGACAAATCGACACCACGTGCAGCGACACGATAAACGCAAACCAATACGACAGCGACTCCACCCAGCTCCACCAGGGAACGGCCGCCCCTTGGGGCAAGCCTTCGTAAAAACCCGTCACCACATACTCGTCCCGCGGCGCGATCCATTGCGGCACAAAGTGGTGGATCAGCTCTGCCCACCCGTTCTCCGGCGTGGCATAATAAAACACCCCCGTGATCATCGGCAGCAGGTGCTCCACCAGACCAAAGGTGGGGATCGATGCCGAGACGATCATCATCACGTAGATCAGCACCAACTCTTCGCGCCGCAGCGCCAGTCTCTTGGACAAAGCGCCCAGCAAGATATTGGCCAGCACCAGGTAGAACAGCAGGAAGAGGGCCACCGGGTTGCTGAACGACCAGGCCATATAGGTGCCGCGAATGATGGTGTTGGAATAAATGGTGGCAGTGCTGATGAAGGCGCACAGCAAGACGCCGATGAGGAATGCCCGCACAGAAAAAGCGCCGCCTCCCCCTTTGCGCGCCGCCTCTTCCCGGTGCAATCGGTCTATGTACTCGGCCGCCATGCGGTCTCGCCTCGACTTCTTCTCCGGCGATTCGCGCAAATCCTCGGTTCCACTCTCCACGGCGTCAGACAACCTAGATCAATCCGCCTGCACTAGGCGACCAATTCGTGCATACTGTCGATCCAATTATAGCCGCCCCCCTCCAGGGCGTGCGCCCCGCCCATCACGAATATGCGGCCGTCCACCTCGGCCGCCGCCATCCAGGCTTTGCGCACCGGCATCGACTCCTCGGTCGACCAGCTGTCGGCGTCTATATCGTATACCTCCACCACCGTGTGATACGACTGCGACCCGCCCCAGCCGCCAAAGGTGTAGATCTTGCGCCCCACCGCCACCACGCCCGGGTCGCAGCGCGGCGTGGGAATGGGCGCCAGTTCGCTCCACTCCTGGGTATCGGGATCAAATACTTGGTGGTCGCTCAACGCCCCGGCCTTCTCGTCGCCTTTGCTGCCGATGCCCGCCGTGACGTAAATCTTGTCGTCGACCGTGGCCACCGCCGGCCCCTGGCGCTTGACCGGCAGTGGCGCGCCCATAGACCAATGCCCCGTCTGCGGATCAAAAATTTCGATGCGGTCCAGGTGGACACTGCCGCTGTGTTTGGGATCGTCCATGGCGTTGCCGCCAATGGCATAGATCTCGCCCTTGCACACCGTCGCTAGTAACCCGGCGCGAGGCCTGCTCAGCGACTCTACACTGGACCAGGTCTGCGCCTGCAAATCGAGCACCTCAACGCTGTCGCGGATATCAAAATTGTGGTCCTGGCCACTCGCTTCTTTCTCTGCCGCCGGGCGCACCCGCTTGCCGCCGACGGCGTAAATTTTGCCATCCAGCAGCGCCGCGCCAAACCACCCGCGCTGGGTGGGAATTGGCGGACCCGCGCGCCAGGTGTCGGTAGCCACATCGTAAATCTCCACTGCGTGCACCGTCTCGTCGCCGGCGCCGGAAATGGCGTAGATTTCCCGCCCCACAGTAATCGCCTGTAAATCGTGTCGCGGCGTCGGCATGGACGCCTTTTGCACCCACTGTCCCATTGTCTTTCCTCCTGATAATCCATATGTTCACAGTCGGAGAGTGTAAAGTAATTTGGCCTCTTTAGCAAACTTATATCTATTGTGTTTTGAAGAGCTATATAATGGGCATTTGCCTGGTACGCGAATTGGGGGGGACCTCAGAGCGGATTCATTACCCTCTCTGAGGTCCCCCCCAATTCGCTAAGTGGACGTTGCCGTAGTATATATTGCTTTCGAAATACAATTTGGTATTACATCCAACAGTTTAAGCCAAGAACGTACCATGCCAAACACCCTGCGCACCACCTTGGGGACAGTCTTAATCCTCCTATTCGGCGCATGCGGCACCCAACAAGCGCCGCCCGCAGACCCCGTCGTCGCCCGCGTCGGTGACCAAACCATCACTAAAAGTACAGTAGAAAAACTCGCGGCTTCACTCGAAGCCAATCTGCGCGCCCAGGGCGACAGCAGCGCCGCCCGTCGCGCCTACCTGCAAACTCTCGTCGACAAACAACTGTTGATTTTTGTCGGCCGCCAGCGCCGCCTCGACACCGCGCAGACTTTTGCCGCCGATCTCGACAAACAATTCCGCAAAAAAGTCGCCTCCAACTACCGCGCCGCCCAGGTGCAAGAGCGCCTGCAAATTGGCGACGAAGAACTGCAAACGCACTTTGTCGAAAACGGCTACCGCGACCTAAAGCAGCTCAGCCGCCTGGTGGTGGGCACCCTGGAAGAGGCCGAGGAGATGCGGCGCCAACTCGACCAGGGGGTTTCCTTTGCGGCGCTAGTGCAAAAATATTCCATCGATCACAGCACCGTACCCCAAGACGGCCTTTGGGGCTACATCAACCGCGCCGGTGCCGCCGCGGAGCGCATCCCCTACGATATATTCGCCGCCCTCAAACCGGGCGACATCTCAACGCCCATCGACCTGGGCGGCGCTTTCCAATTGATCCTCTGTGACGACCAATTGGACGCCGCCTTTGCCGATTACCGCGACGCCCTCTACCAAAAAGTATGGCGCCAGAAAATGCCCGACACAATTCACGGGCTCATCAAAGAATTGGCCGCCGATTACGACCTGACCCTGCAAGCAGACGGCCTCTCAATCCTCACCGCTCAGGACGGCGAATCGCGCCTCTACCCCCAGCTCTCACAGGCCCAAGCGGCTACCCCCCTCTACACCTACCGGGGCGGCCAGATCACCGTGGGCGACTACATAGACGCCTTCCGCCAATTCAGGCGCCAACCCGGCCTGGGGGACAGCCTAAAGGTGGTTGAGGCGGTGTGGCAATGGATTGTACCCCAGGCGCTGTTCTGGACCGCGGCACAGCAAACGGGATTCACCGAATCGCCAGAAATGCGCCTGTACAAAAAGGACAAGGAGGGCGAGTTGCTCATTCGCGCCCTGCGCCAGGCCGAAATTTCCACCGACATCGCCATAAGCGACGCCATGGTAGAGCGCTATTACCAGGACCACCCCGACAAATTTTTTGACCCGGCCGAGATCTGGATTGAAGAACTTTTAGTGGACGACCTATACCAGGCTCACGACCTGCGCCGGCGCTTGCAAACGGGCGCCACTTTTGCCGACCTGGCCCACCTGAGCAAGCGCGCCGACGCCGTCGGTCGCCAGGCCAAATTGCACCTGCACTCCTACGACGTCCAGGCCTACGGCGACCTGGTGCGCCACTGCATGGCGGCCCAAATCGGCGAATTGGTGGGGCCGGTGGCAGTGCGTGGCGGCTACGCCGTATTTCTCTTAACCGACCGCAAAGGCGGACAGATGCGGCCACTCGATCAGCAGCGCGAACGCATCAAAGCCATCCTGCACACCATTGAAGAAGACCGTCTCTTCGACGAATTGGTCGAGCGCATCAGACAACAATATGCCGATAAAGTAGAGATTTTTGAGGACGTGTTGCCGCAGATCCAACTGCCGCCAGACCACCCCACCTCTTAACTACCCAAACGGCAAAAACGAGGAATTACTCCATGAACATCGCCCCCCACATCCCCGACGGCATGGACCACGTCTACATGCTGGCCGACACCATTGGCAAACGTCCCACCGGCTTTGACGGCGAGCGCCGCGCCGCCGACTACCTATGCCAGCAATTGCGCGACTGGGGCCTGGAGCAGGTCGGCACCGAGCCCTTCCCGGCCCGCAGTTGGGACTTTGACCTCTGCCGCCTCCACTGCGAGGCCCTGGGCGACATCGAAGCCCTGCCCATCGAATTCAGCGGCTCCACCCCCGGCGCCGGCATCGAAGCCGAGCTCGTCGTCTACGAGAGCCCCGCCGATTTTGACCCGGCCGCCGCAGCCGGCAAAATCGCCCTGTTCTACGGCGGCCTGCCCGCCGACAACTTGCTGCTGCAGAGCAACGTCGCTGCCGTCATCTTGTGTGACCCCGGCCGCAGCCTGGCCTGGCACCAGATCATCGGCTACACCCGGCCCCTGGCCGGCGCCTTGCCCATGATCACCCTGGGTTTTGCCGACGCCGTCGACCTGCTGCGCCACGACGTAAAAAAACTCGCGCTCCAGGTCAGCACCACCATCCAGGACGTCACCGGCCACAACGTGGTGGGCACCCTCCCCGCCGCCAGCGGCAACGCCCAGTACCGCCTCAACATCAGCGGCCACTACGACTCCGTACCCGCAGGCGGTGCCGCCGCCGACAATGCCACCGGCGCCGCCTGCGCCATGGCCGTCACCCAGGCCCTTAGCCAACAAGCGCTCGACGTCGATGTCGACGTGGTCATTTTCAGCGCCGAAGAAATAGGCCTCAACGGCGCCTGTGCCTACGCCGAAAAACACCGGGCCGACTTACAACGCACCTGTCTGGGGATCTACTTCGACGGCCAGGGCGACTTTCTCGGCCGCAACAACATCCACGTCATGGCCCAACAAGAGGTGTTCGACCAAGTCGGTCATATCGTCGGAGAAATCGGCTACAGCGCCGACGTCCATCACCACTTCACCGGACTCGACCAGGTTTACCTGAGCGCCCACGGCGTGCCCACCCTGTGGTTCCAACGTTCGCCCCAACTCACCTGGCACACCCGCGCCGACGTCACCGCCGCCGTCAGCCCCAAAGCTCTGCGCCAATCCGTCGCCGCCGCCGTCGAGATCGCCAGCCGCGCCGCCGCCGCGCCCGCAACGTTTGCCACCGGCATACCCAAAGATCAGGCCCAACAGATTGGCGATTACATAAGCAAGGGGCCTCCCTGCTGGTAAAAACGCCTTAGGCATACTTCGCCGGCCCCTCCTGCCTCGACACCTCATACAGCATCTCGCGATCTGTCGCCGGCAAGCGCCAATCCGCCGCCCCCAGCGCATCGTCGACGTGCTCGGGCAGGTCGGCACCCAAGATCGGCGCCGTCACTTCCGGGTGGTCCAGAATCCACGCCACCGCGACCTGGGCCGGAGTTTTGTCGTGTCGCCCGCCAATATCGATCAGCGTTTGCACAATGCGGTCGACTCGCTCGGTCATCGCCTCTTCAAAATTGTATTTGCTCGGGCTCAACCCGCGCCCTTCTTCCTTGCTCCAGGGCGACCCTTTGGGCGGCTCCTGGCCGCGACGAAAGTGGCCGCTCAACAGGCCGATGGCCAATGGACTGTAGGTCATAATCCCAATGCCGAACTGGCGGCACAGTGACAGCAAATCGGGTTCCATCTCCCAGCGGTTGAGCAGATTGTATTGATTTTGAATGCAGACAAACGACATCAAATTGCGCAAGTCGCTAATCCACAGCGCCTCGACGATTTTCCACGGCTTAAAATTGCTACAGCCGATATAGCTCACCTTGCCCTGGTGCACCATATCGTCCAACGCCCGCAACGTCTCTTCCAGCGGCGTGTCGGGGTCAAAAGTGTGCAACAAATAGAGGTCGATGTGATCAGTCTGCAAGCGCTTCAGGCTGTCCTCAACCGCGCGCACCAAATTCAGCCGCGACTGCCCCGTGCGGTTGGGCCCCGGCCCCAGCGATCCATACACTTTAGTACAGAGAAAAACTTCATCGCGCTTAGCTTTAATGGCCTTGCCGACGATCTCCTCCGACCGGCCGCCCCCATAGAGCGCCGTGTCGATAAAATTGCAGCCCATCTCCAGCGCCCGGTCGATGACGCGGATGCAGACGGCTTCGTCGTCCTGCCCCCTAAAAGCCGTGCCCAGACAAATGCTCGACACTTCGACGCCGGTGTTTCCCAGTCTTCTGTATTCCATATTTTCCCCTATCAATTGCCTTCAGTTTCGCCCGCCGATTTTAGTCGCCACCTTGTGCCACACAGCCCCCGCCGTTACCAACCCCAAACCAACCAGCCAGATATCTCGCTCGACAAAAAAAGCCAGCGAAAAACAGGCCACCAAACCCAGCACAGAAATCCAACGCGGGTAAAGCCGCTGTGCCGGCGGCAAGCGCAGGGCACAAAAATTAGTAATGCCGTAATAAATCAACACCGTAAAAGCACTGAATGTCCAGGTGAGCCGCACATTGCCCAACAACACCAACCCGGCGATGACCAATCCTATCACCACCACCGCCACGTACGGCGTCGAATGGGCGCGGCCCAATCGCACCGTGGCCCCCGGCATATCGCCCTGCCGCCCCATCGCCAGCAACACCCGCGACAACCCTATAATCAAGTTGAGCAACACCCCCGCCATCGCCGTAACCGCCCCCACCACCAAATACAACACCATAGAAACCGCCAGTGTCGCAATCACAGCCAGCGGAATCGTCCGCCTTGGCTCGCGCACTTCTTCCCCCAACGTCGCCACCCGCCCATACCCCGTATACGCCACAAACATCAGCGCCGTGGCTTGCAACAGCGCCCCCAATTTGCCGTCATCACTCCCAAAAAACGGCCGCAGATTCTCCGCCCCCTTTTCCATTGCATGAGGCAATCCCACCACAACAAAAACCCCCAGCGACAACAGAGTGAGCGAAACAATGGCGACATTCACCCGCTTGGTCCGCTGCATACCCGTCAGAGTAATCGACGTCAGCACGACCACCGCCGCAAGCGC